>JAYVOV010000349.1:0-22866 GCA_043757735.1 Burkholderiaceae bacterium | reverse complement strand
CTGGTTGGCCGAGGGGCTCGGCTGCGGCAGCATCTGGAGGGCACCCGGCTGGGGCGATCCCAACGGCGCCTGCAGAGCGGGATCGGTTGAACCGCGCGCGCGTCCGGCACCCGAGATGAGCACGGCCAGATTGGCCCGCGTCGGCGCGGTCACTTCAGCCGTGCGGCCATTGTCGTCGATCACAACTGCGTCGCCGCGCACGGTGCGGATCCGCTGGCCGGGGCCGATGGCATCGCCGACCGCAAAGGAGCGAGCCGGTTTGCCATCGACGATCAAGATGGCGCTGCCTCGACTGCCCGCCGACACCACGCCGAGGACCTGAACATTGCCCAGCACCGGCACCCGAACCGCCGGCGCCTGCTGAGGAATGCCGAACAAGGTACTGGCGGTCGAGAGGTCAGGGGGCTCGCGACCCGCCGAACTTGATGCGGACGGCGCGAGCGGTGCCCGGGGCGCGGCCAGCTGCATCGACCAGTAGGCGACGATGGCGCACAACACGCCCACGGTGGCCAGCGTGGCCAGCCAGGCGCCTGGGGGCGTCGCGGTGACACGCATGAGCGGTGATAGTTTCATGGCGATCAGACGACATCTGTACGGGGGTTTTGCCATTGCAGGCATACCCGACGAGTGGCCGAAGCGGCCGTGTTTCGGCTGGTATCATAACGGTTCCCTTATTGCGCGCTGCGCGGAGACGACGAATGGCATCTGGCAATCGACGCGATTCGACCGGCGTGAAAGCGCGTGGTTTCACGCTCATCGAGGTCATGGTGGTCATCGTCATCCTGGGCGTGCTGGCGGCGCTGGTGGTGCCGCGCGTGATGAACCGCCCGGACGAGGCTCGTGCAGTGGCGGCGCGCCAGGACGTCGCGGCGGTGATGCAGGCGCTCAAGCTGTATCGCCTCGACAACCAGCGATATCCCAGTACCGAGCAGGGACTGCAGGCGCTCGTCACCCGGCCCTCAGCCGGGCCTGCGGCCGCCAACTGGAAAGCCTACCTGGACAAGCTGCCCACCGACCCCTGGGGCAAGCCCTATCAGTTCCTCAACCCCGGTATCAAAGGCGAGATTGACGTCTTCAGCCTGGGTGCCGATGGCGCGCCTGGGGGCACCGGCACTGATGCCGACGTCGGTTCCTGGGCGCTCTAGAAGCCAACGCCGACAGCCTCCTGGCCCGCGCTTTCGCCGCGCCCGTCAGGTTGCGGCCCGCTGTCGGGGCACCGGGTTCACGCTGATCGAACTGCTGATCACGCTGGTCGTGATCGGCGTCGCGGTGGCGCTGGTTGCTATCAATGGTCTTCCCAACGAACGGCAAGGTTTGCGCTTCGAGGCCGAACGCCTGGCCCAGGTGCTGTCTTTGGCGCGCGAGGAGGCGCAGGTGCGCGGGGCGCCCATTCGCCTGTCCGCCGATGAGACCGGCTACCGTTTCCAGATCCTGCGCGAGCGTCAATGGCGCACGATGCAAGACGATGCCGAGCTTCGCGAGCGATCATGGCAGGCGCCCACTGTGCTCGGTCTGCGCAGACCCGATGGTCGCCGTGACCTCGAGTTTGGCCGCGACCCGGTCGATACCCCGTTCTTTTTGAGCCTGACGCGCAACGGGGCAATGGTCCAGATCACAGCCAATGGCCTGGGCCTGTTCGAGGTCTCGCAATGACCGCTGGCCCAGCGAGCGTCCGCGCCAGGGTCGATCGGGGGCGCGGTTCGGCGGCTGGCTTCACGCTGATCGAGGTGCTGGTCGCTTTGACTATCGTCGCGGTAGCGCTGATGGCGTCGCTGAAAGCCTCTGGCACTTTGACTCAGAGCAACGCCGAGCTGCGGGCCCGCGCTCTGGGGCAATGGAGCGCGGAAAATCGGCTGGCGCAGATGCGGGTGCAGTCGGACTGGCCGGCGGTGGGACGCAACCGCATCGACTGCCCACAGGCGATGGTGCAGCTGATCTGTCAGGAGGATGTGATTGCCACGCCCAACCCGTTTTTCAGACGGGTCGAGATCACCGTCTTCGATGCGCTCGACAACCGGCAGCTCGCGCGCCTGATCGGTTTCGCGACGACCTTGCCCTGACATGCGCGCCGATCGCCACCGCGCGCGTTTGCGCGGGTTCAGCCACCGCGCGCGTTTGCGCGGGTTGACTCACCACGCAGATTCGCGCGGGTTCACGCTGCTCGAGGTCCTGATCGCCATTGCCCTGATGGCGGTCCTGGCGGTGCTCGGGTGGCGCGGGCTGGATTCCATTCTCGTGACCCGCGAGCGGCTGACCCGTTCGTCCGACGATCTCAAGGCCTTGTCGGTCTGCTTCGCCCAGATGGAGGAAGACCTGCGTCGCGCCTGGCCGGTGCGTCTGCTCAACCTGCCGGTGCCGGTGCCGGTGATCGGTTTCGCGGTGGCGGGCGAAGGCGACGGGGCGCCGCCGCTGCAACTGCTGCGTGAACCACCCGCCGGCACCTTGGCCGGAACGGTGCAGCGGGTGAGCTATCGACTTCGCGCGGATGTGCTCGAGCGGGGTTTCGCACCCTGGGCTGCGGTGAGCGCTGAAAGCGCTGCCAGTCAGCCCGCCCAATCGCTGACCTGGCAGCCGCTCGTCGGGCAAGTCTCCAGATTGCGGATGCGCGGGTTCGTCGCCGGCATCGGCTGGGCCGACAGTGCAACCCTCGCCGCCCGCCCGCAATCGACGGCGGCCCCTGTGGCGCCGGGCCTGCCGGTGGGTGCTCAGGTCACACCGACCCTGCTGACTGGCCTGGAAGTCACGCTCGAGCGCAGCAATGGCGAGCGCATCATCCGCATCTTTCCGGTGAAGGACTGAGGTGATGCCGTCCTGGATTCGACTCCGACAGCCGCTCAGTCCGGCGCGCCAGCAGGGTGCGGCGATCGTCACCGCTCTGCTGGTGGTTATGCTGGCCACGGCGGTGGTGTCGTCGCTGTTTCTGCGCGAGAGCGTCGCGCTGCGCTCGGTTGAAAACCGGCTGTCCCTTTCGCAGACCCGCTGGATCGAGCGCGCCGCGATCGACTGGGCCAAGGTTATCCTGCGGGCTGACGCCAATGCGGGCAATGCAGATCATCTCGGTGAGCCGTGGGCAGTGCCGGTGGCCGAGACCAAGCTCGACGAAACCGTGACCGCTGGCGCGCGGATCAGCGAGAACAGCCGGCCGGCCTCGCTGGCGGGTCAGATCATTGATTTCCAGAGCCGCTTCAACCTGACGGCGCTGGTCATCAACGGCCAGGTGTCCAAGCCGCACCTCGACGCGGCCCGCAAATTGTTCACCCTGACCGACGTACCCGAGAGCCTCGTCGACATGCTGCTGGCCCGCCTGCTGCGCAGCCAGGTACAGGTGATCGACGGACGCGCCATTCCTGCGGCCGAGACGCCGCTGCTGCGCCTGAGCGATCTGCTCGGGGTGACCGGGTTCGATGCCGCGATTCTGGAGAAGATCGAGCCGTTTGCGGTGGTGATCCCGATCACCGCGGGCGTGCCGCCGGCGACGCTCGTGAACATCAATACCGCGGCACCGGAAGTCATTGCCGCGATGGTGCCCAACCTCGACCTGGCGGTGGCGCGCCGATTCGTGGTCAGGCGCGAGCGGACTTTCTTTCGCGACCTGAACGAAGCGAGCCTGCAGATGGACGGCCAGCCGACACTGCCCCCGGTTTTGCTGTCCGTCGGCTCGAGCTATTTTCTGCTGCGTGGGATGGTACGCTTTGACCGCGTCGAAGTGACCAGCGAGACCTTGCTGGTGAGAACCTCGGGCAAGGTCGACATCGTATGGCAGCAGCGCCTTTGAAGCACACCACGATCTGGGTCCCGTCGCGTAATGTCGGCGAGCGGGCGTTCGTCAACGAGCCTGTGCTGCAGGTGGCATTTGCGCCGCGGGCCGATGCCCCGTTCACCGTGCAGCGCTGCAGCCTCGCCGCTTTGCCCTCGATGCGCTCGGCCGTGCTGGTATTCGATGCACGAGACGTCGCTCTGATGCGGGTGAAACTGCCGCAGTTGAGTGGCGCGCGGCTCGCCCGTGCAATCCCGAATGTGCTCGAGGACCAACTGCTGCAGGACGCTCATGCCTGCACCTTTGTGCTCGGTCCTCAGATCGGCGCCGACGAGCGTCTCGTCGCGGTGATCGACCGGGCCTGGTTCGAATTCGTCATCGGCGCGCTGGAGCGGCGCGGCGTTCGGCTGGCTGCAGCCTGGCCGGGGCAGCTGGCTTTGCCGCTGGCGCCCGGCACCTGGTCGCTGTCCTGCCTGAACGACAGCCTGGCTTTGCGGCTGTCGCCGACCGAGGGGCTGGGCTGGTTTGCCGGCAGCCAGCCAGCCGATCGCAGCGCGGCGGCGTGCGCCTTGCTCGATGCGGCGGCGGCGCTGATGCCTAAGCCAAGCTTGCTGCATGTCCGGTTCGACGATCCAGCCTGGCGGCCCTGCCTGGAAGAAGCGGCCCGCCATGCGGGGCTGGCAATTCAGGTGTCGGCACCGGCGGTCGATGCCGCCTGTCCGGTCGATCTGTTGTCGGGCCGTGAAGGCAATGCGGGCCAGCGCTGGCTGGCCTCGGTCGATTGGCGGACATGGCGCATGCCGGGGCTGATCGCCGGCGGTGCAATCGCTGCGGCCATCGTCGGCCTCAATCTGCATTGGGCGCAGCTCGCCCAGGAGCGCAGCGAACTGCGCCAGCGCATGGAGGCAAGCTTCCGCCAGGCATTTCCCAAGGCACAGGTGGTCGTTGACCCATTGCTGCAGATGCAGCGCCAGACAGCCGATCTGCGTCTTCGTGCCGGCCAGAGTGGCCCCGAAGACTTCCTGCCCCTGCTGACTCGCTTTACTCAGGCGCTGGGTCCGCGTGCGGCCGATTCCCTGTCCTCGCTCGAGTATCGCGACGGCCGCCTCAAGGCCCGCTGGCGCAGTGGTGCCCTCAATTCCGCTGGTCGCGAAGCGCTGAGTGCGGCCTGCCAGCGGGCGGGCCTGCGGGTTCAGTTCGAGGCCGACGACCTGGCCGTGGTTTCGGCCGCCGTCTGACATCATGCTCGAACGATTGCTCCAGGCTTGGCACTCCATCGCACCGCGCGAACGGCGACTGATCGGCGGCGCCGGCGGCGTGCTGCTCATGGCGCTGGTTTTCCTGCTGCTGGTCGAACCGGCCTGGCAGGGCCGACGGGCGCTGCAGCGCGAATTGCCGGTCCTGCGCCAGCAGCTGGCCCACATGATTGCGTTGTCGGGTGAAGCCCGGCAGCTCGCCACGGCCACGCCGCAGGCCTTGAACGGCGGCCAGGCTTTGCGCGCCGCGCTCGAGGGGTCGGTGAAGGCAGCCGGGCTCGACTCGCAGCTGCAGAAGATCGAGCTCAACGGCGAACTGGTCGATGTCCGCTTCAAGGCGATTGCCCACGCGCGCTGGCTGCTGTGGCTCGAGGGGGCTCAGCGCGAGACCCGTATGCGGGTGGTGGATGTCTCGGTCACTCGCGAACCCGAGAACGGCATCGTGTCGGTCCGGATGGTGCTCGAAGCACCCAGGCGCGAGGCTGGCTGATGGCGAGGGCGTGGCGGCGATGGCTGGCGCTGATCCTGGTCGGAGGTACTGCGGCACTGCTGATGGGTGTGGCAACGGCGCCGGCATCGTGGGCCGATCTCGCGTTGCGTCGGGCGTCGCTCGATCGGGTTCGCCTGGCCGATGCTGCCGGCACTGTGTGGAAGGGCGCGGGTCGCCTCGTGCTGCTCGACGGGACGCCCGGCGCCGAAGTGGCGAGCGGCTTCGCACTGCCGGGTCCTCTGCAATGGGAGCTGCGACCGCTGGCCCTGCTGGCCGGCGTCGTCGACGCGACGCTCGTCATGCCGGGGATGGCCAAGCCGATCCGTCTGAATGGTTCTCTGGGCGAGTGGCGGGTCGAGGCCGGCGCGGTCGACCTTCCGTCGGCAGAGCTGTCTCGCCTGGGCTCGCCCTGGAATACCATCCAGCCGTCGGCGCAACTCGCCCTGCGGTGGGATGCGCTCACCATTCGCGAAACCGGTTTCGAGGGGCGGATCGCGATCGATCTGGCGAATGTGAGTTCAGCGATGACGCCGGTGCGGCCCCTGGGCAGCTATCGCGTCGATGTTCTGGCCAATGGTCGTGACGTGGATCTGAAGCTCGCAACCCTCTCGGGTGCCTTGAACCTTCAGGGCAGTGGCCGCTGGGATCGCCGCGCGGGGCTGCGATTCAATGCCGAAGCGCGAGGCGATGGCCCGGATCGTGCGAGACTCCAGTCCCTGCTCGGCCTGATCGGCCGGCGCGAAGGGGATCGGACGATGATCAAGATTGGAGGATAGGCGGGTGCGCAGTTACGTGGTCATGGGGAAGTCGCCAGACGGGTGGCCAGGCGCCACTCGGTTTCTGGCGGGTTTGGCCGTGGCAGCTCTGCTGCTCAGCGGAGCGCCGCAGGCCCGCGCCGCAGACCCGCCTGCGCCGGGCGCGGCGGCGGCCGCCGCCGGCAATCCGAACAGCATCACTCTGAATTTCCGCGATGCCGAGGTCGATACCGTCATCGGTGCGTTCGGCCATCTGCTCAATCGCATGTTTATCGTCGATCCGCGGGTGCGCGGCAAGATCACGCTCGAGACGCCCAGGCCGGTCTCCAAAAACCAGGCGTATGCGCTGCTGCAGTCTCAATTGCGGCTGCAGGGCTTCGCTATTGTCGAGTCTGGCCAAATATCGCGAGTGGTTCCCGAAGCCGATGCCAAGCTGCAGAACAGCCCGGTCGGTGTCGGCAACAAGGAAATGCCCGGCGGCGACCAGATCGTCACGCAGATCTTCCGGCTCAACTATGAATCCGCCTCCAATCTGGTGCCGGTTCTGCGTCCGCTGATCTCCGCGAACAACACGATTTCAGCCTACCCGAGCAACAACTCCCTCGTCATCACCGACTACGCCGCGAATCTTCAGCGGCTGGCCAAGATCATCGCCACGCTCGACAGCCCGTCTACCGGCGAAATCGAGGTGATCGCCATCAAGCACGCGCTGGCCACCGACCTTGCTGTGTCCGTCACCCGGCTGCTCGACGATACCCAGCGCGCGGGCGCCGGTGCGCAGGTCGATCCAGGCCAGCGGATCACCGTTCTGGCAGACACCCGGATCAACGCGCTGATGGTACGTGCCACCAGTTCTGCCAGGCTGAATCTGGCCAAATCCCTGATCTCGCGGCTCGATCAGCCCAGCAACCAGCCGGGCAATATCCACGTGGTCTATCTGCGCAATGCGGAAGCCGCGCGCCTGGCTCAGGTGCTGCGCGGCGTGCTGTCGGGCGACTCGGGCGCCCAGGGCACGCTGGGCCAGGGAATTTCGAGCCTGAGTCAGAACACGCAGCAGACCGGTGTCGGCACACCGGCCGGCACGCAAAGCACGCCAGGGTCGACCCCGCTCTCACAATCGCCTGCCACTCCGGGCAATGTCACCGTCAACGCCGGCGGCGTGATCATCGCGGCCGACACCTCCACCAATTCGCTGATCATCACTGCGCCAGAGCCGGTCTACCGCAACCTTCGCGGCGTGATCGACAAACTCGATGCGCGGCGGCTGCAGGTGTTCATCGAGTCGCTGATCGTCGAAGTGAGCGCCGAAAAAGCGGCCGAACTGGGCATTCAATGGCAGTTTCTGTCGCAAGGTTCGGGCACCGGCTCCAGTGTGGTCGGCGGCACCAACCTGCCGGCGCGCAGCACCGGCAGCAATATTCTCGACGCCACCGCGAGCATCCTCGCCCTGGGTCAGGGCTTGAATGTCGGCTTGATCCGCAGCGGCACCGTCCTGGGTGGCGCCACCGGCGCGGTGAATCTCGGACTGCTGGCACGCGCGCTCGAAAGCGGGGCCAACGCCAACATCCTCGCCACCCCCAATCTGATGACGCTGGACAACGAAGAAGCGCGAATCATCATCGGCCAGAACGTTCCGTTCATCACCGGGCAGTTCAGCGCAGCGGGCACCTCTGGCGCGTCGGTCAATCCGTTTCAGACCATCGAACGCCGAGACGTCGGCACGACGCTGCGGGTGCGCCCGCAGGTCTCCGAAGCCGGGACGGTCAAGCTGCAGATCTTCCAGGAGGTCTCCAACGTTCAGGACCGCTCGCTGTCGGCGGGCCTGATCACGAACCGACGGGCGATCGAGTCGAACGTGCTGGTCGACGACGGCCAGATCGTCGTGCTGGGTGGCCTGATCGAAGAGCGTGTGGAGGCGGGTGTCTCGAAAGTTCCCGGCCTGGGCGATCTGCCGTTGATCGGGCAGTTGTTCCGCTACGATTCGCGCAAGCGCGTCAAAACGAACCTGCTGGTTTTCATCCGGCCGGTGGTGGTGCGTGATGCGAGCGCCGCGCACAGCGTGACCGCCGATCGTTATGACTACATCCGTGGCCTGCAGGGCGATTCCAGACTGCCCGCTCATTGGCTGCTGCCGGACTTTCCGCCCTCGGATGTGCCGGCCATGCCCAAACCGGCGGCCGGCGCGCAGACGCCGTTGTCGCCGGCCATGCGGGCGGGACCGCCCAGTCTTTCTCCGGATATCGACGCGGCCGCCCGCAAGCCTGGGCGAGATACCGAGCCTGTGCGCGAGCCACGGCCTGTGCTCGAGCCCAGGCAGACGCTCGAGCCCACTCCGATCGTCGAACCCAAACCGGTGAATTGAGGTCCGGGCATGGCCAGCGTTCCTCCGGCTCGGTACGTGCCTTATGGGTTTGCCCGCAGCTTCAATGTGTTGGTGGCAGGGCAATCGGGCGACGCCATCGAGGTGTGGGTCGGCCCGCGAACCCCGGTCAGCGCGCTCACTGAGCTCTCCCGGGTTCTGCCTTATCGCCTGGTCACGGTGCGCAAGGAAGAAGCCGAGCTGGTGGCGGCGATTTCGCGGGCGTACTCGCAGCAGGAAGGCTCTGCGGCCTCGGTGGTCGACGAGGTCGAGAGCGACCTGGATCTGTCGCGTGTGATGCAGGATCTGCCGCGTATCGAAGATCTTCTGGAGACCGAAGACGACGCGCCGATCATCCGAATGATCAACGCGCTGCTCACACAGGCCAGTCGCGATGGCGCGTCCGACATCCACGTCGAGCCCTTCGAGTCCTATTCGATGGTGCGGTTCCGGGTTGATGGCACCTTGCGTGATGTAGTGAGACCGCGCCGCGAACTGCACGCCGCGCTGGTGTCGCGAATCAAGATTCTGGCCCAGCTCGACATTGCCGAAAAGCGTCTTCCCCAGGACGGTCGAATCGCCCTGAGAATTGGCGGGCGACCAATCGACGTGCGGGTATCGACCCTGCCCACCGGCCACGGCGAGCGCGCAGTGCTGCGTCTGCTCGACAAAGAGGCGGGGCGCCTGGATCTGGCCAAGCTGGGCATGAGCGAGCCTGCGCTCGCGCGCTTCGACCGGCTGATCCGTCAACCGCACGGCATCGTGCTGGTCACGGGCCCGACCGGCTCCGGCAAGACGACCACGCTGTATTCCGCACTGGGCCGGCTCGATTCGACCACGACCAATATCCTGACGGTCGAGGATCCGATCGAATACGACCTCGACGGCATCGGCCAGACTCAGGTCAATGCACGCATCGACATGAGCTTCGGCAAGGCGCTGCGCTCGATTCTGCGCCAGGACCCCGATGTGATCATGATTGGTGAGATCCGCGATCTCGAGACCGCGCAGATCGCGGTTCAGGCATCCCTTACCGGTCACCTGGTGCTCGCCACGCTGCACACCAACGATTCGGTGGCGGCGGTGACCCGCCTGATCGACATGGGTGTCGAGCCGTTCCTGCTGTCCTCGTCGCTGCTGGGCGTCGTCGCGCAACGCCTGATCCGCAAGCTGTGCGTTCAATGCCGGGCGCCGGACCCGATCGCGGGTGGCTGGCGATCAGTGGGTTGCCTGGTCTGCAACCGGAGCGGCTTCAGCGGCCGAACCGGTGTCTACGAACTGCTCGTCATCGATGACGATCTGCGCGGCGACATTCATCGCAACGCGCCCGAGGGTGAGATGCGGGCGCACGCTGCCAGGGCGGGCATGGTTTCGATGCGTGAAGACGGGCAGCGCTGGGTTCAGGACGGGATCACATCGCTGGACGAAGTGATCCGGGTCACCCGCGACTAGCGCCGATGCGCAAGTCCTGATGCCAGCGTTTCGTTACGAGGCCGCCAGCGCAGCGGGGCTGATCGACAAGGGCGTGCTGGACGCCGAGTCGGCACGGCATGCGCGCAGCCTGCTGCGCGAGCGTGGACTGATCCCGCTGGAGGTCAGCCCGGTCGTCTCGGCGCCGGGCGCGCAGCAGCCGCTGCTGCGCGGACGATTGCGCACCGCCGAGCTGACGATGGCCACCCGGCAGCTGGCGAGCCTGCTGGCGGCTCGCCTTCCCCTGGAGCAGGCGTTGGGGGCGGTGGTCGAACAGGCCGAGCGTGCCGCGATGCGCGAGCGTTTTGCCGCGGTGCGCAGCGAAGTGGTGTCCGGTCAGACTTTCAGCCAGGCGCTGTCGCGGTATCCGCGTGATTTTCCGGAGGTCTATCGCTCGCTCGTGTCGGCGGGTGAAGCCTCGGGGGATCTGGCAACCGTCATGGGGCGTCTGGCGGACTATGTCGAGGCACGGAGCGCGCTGGCGCAGCGGGTCGGCCTCGCCTTCACCTATCCGGCGATCGTGACCTTGGTCGCCATCGGCGTCATCACGGCGCTGCTGGCCTATGTCGTGCCGCAGGTGATCGGTGTGTTCGCGCAGACCCGGCAGCAGCTGCCTTTTCTGACCGTCGCGCTGATTGCGTTATCGGATTTCGTTCGGGATTGGGGCTGGGCGGTCGTGGGTATGACGCTGCTCGGCGTGTTCGGTTTTCGGGCGACGCTGCGGGCTCCGAGCGCACGGCTGGCCTGGCATGCCCGGCTGCTGCGCCTGCCGCTGGCCGGGCGCCTCATCCGCGGCGTGAACACGGCCCGCTTCGCGTCGACGCTGGGCATTTTGGTGGCCAGCGGTGTGCCGCTGATCCGTGCTCTCGACGCCGGCGCGCAGACGCTGACCAACGAGGCGCTCAAAGCCAACGTGATCGATGCGATCGCCCGGGTCCGCGAAGGCGCGCCATTGTCGCGCGCGCTGTCGGCCGGCGGGCAGTTCCCGCCGATGATGGTGCACATGATCGCCAGCGGCGAGGCCACCGGCAACCTGTCGGAAATGCTCGATCGCACTGCCGCCACTCTGGCGGGCGAGACCGAACGGCGCGCCATGGCGCTCACCGGTATCCTCGAGCCGGCGCTGATCCTCATCATGGGCGGCGTTGTGCTGCTGATCGTGCTGGCCGTGCTCCTGCCGATCATCGAGATCAATCAGCTCGTCCGCTGAGCGGGGCGCGCTCGTCCGCTGAGCTTTGCGAGCGCGTCCGCTGAGCGGCGCGCGCCGGGTTTTCTGAAAGGATCGAGCCATGTGGCTGCTTCGCTTGAGACGCATGTTCCGGGTCGCGGGGCGCGACGCGCTGATCCTGTTCTTCGCGATCCGCGATCCACGAACGCCGCGACATTTGAAAGTGGCGGCGACCGCGGCGCTGACGTGGATCATCAGTCCCCTCGATCCGCTGCCGGACCTGCCGCTGATCGGCTGGGTCGACGATATGCTGATCCTGACGGTGGCCCTGCCTTTGCTGATGCGTCGTCTGCCAGCCCCGGTGCGAGAGCAGGCCATCGCGGGCGCCGACCGTTTCATCGCGGTCTGGTGGCCGGGCAAGCGTGCTGCTCAGGACGATCGGACTGATGAGGTGGCGGTGCTCGATGCCCACGACAAGCCGGTGCCCAGGCGAAAGACCCGCCCGCAGGCGGTCACGCCCACCGTGCCGGTCGTGGCACTCACAGACGCGACTGCGAAGCGGCGCGGCGCGGGTGGGGCGCGCCCGCGCAAGGCGCGCCCGCGCAAGGCTCGCGCCGCTTGAGCGAACGCGCTTCGACGCCGCTGGCAGTGCAGCGGGTCGAGCCCGGCCTGCTGATCGCGTTGATGTTGTCGGTGGCGGTGGTCGGTGCTTCGTTGTTCGCGCTGTCGCCGCTGCTGCCGGATATCGCGGCGGACCTGGGTGTCTCGGTGGCGCAGGCAGGGCGACTCCCTGGCACCTACAGTTTCGCCCTGGCTGTGGCCGCGCCTGCCATCGGCTTGTCGGGGCGGGCCTGGCCGCGCGCCCGAATCCTCGAAGGCGCCCTGCTCGTATTCGGAATCGCATGGCTGCTGCCGCTGGTGATGCGTTCGTACGACAGCATGCTGGTGGTGACGTTGCTGGCCGGGGCGGCGGCCGGTGCCGCTTTGCCGGCCGCCTACTCGCTGGCCGGAGATCTGTCGACGCCGGTTGATCGGGCGCGAATTCTCGGCCGGGTCGTGTCCGGCTGGCCGGTGGCGATGCTATGCGCCGCGCCACTTATTGCGGTAACCGCGCAAGCAAGCGACTGGCGGATCGCGCTCGCTGCGCTGGGCGTGGCCTCTCTGATCGTGTGGGCCCTGCTCAAGGCGGGGCTGCTGCGTCACGGTGCGATCGTGCCGCAGGGTCTGCCCGAGACCGCAGCGCCTGACCTGTGGACCAGCGTGATGACGGTGGCAGGTCATCGGCCCACCCGGCGCCTGCTGATCGCCAATCTGCTCGACATGGGCGCCTTTTTCGCGGTCTACGCCTTCCTGGGTTCGCAACTGCGCGCGGCCAATGGCTGGGGCGCTTCGCTGGCCGGGTTGACGCTGGCCTGCTACGGCGTCGGACTTGCGGTGGCGACCCTCAATGCCCGTCTGATCGATCGTTATGGCGGCCTGCGCAGCGCGCGCGCAGCCCTGCTCGCGCTGGTTGTGGTGCTGGGCGTCTTGCCCTGGCTGACCGATCGCCCCCTGCTGATCGCACTCGCGATGGTCGTCTGGGGCGCCGTGCAGGGCAGCTTCTTCACCGCTGCAACGGCATTGGCGACCGATCAGCTGCCGGCCTTGCGCGGGGTGGTCACCGCGCTGCTCAGCGGCTCGACTTATCTTGGGGTGGCGCTCTTTGCACCGCTGGCGGGGTTTCTTTTTGCGGCCCAGGGCCTATGGGCGGTGGGTCTGGTCAGCGGGGCTGCCTGCCTGCTGGCGGCAGGACTTCTTCGGCGTCTCTGAAAGTTGCCGCGGTCGTCTTGGTCATCACGGCGGCGCCCAGCAGCCTGGCAAGCAGCGCCTGGAGCTCGATCAGTCTCAGCGGTTTTGTCAGGTAGCCGTTGGCGCCCAGTTCGTAAGCCTGGTCGATACGTTCCGGCACGGCGTCGGCGGATACGATAACCACGGGCACGCGGGCCGTGGCGGGATCCATGCGCAGCCTGGCTAGCGCCTGCAGGCCATCCATGCCCGGCAGGTTCAAATCCATCAGAATGAGTGCCGGGCGAATCCTGCCAATCTGGGCAAGCGATTCTTCCGCCTCTTCGAAAATTTCGACCCGATAGGGCGTGTGTTGGGTGATCATGTCGCGCACCAGCATTGCGTTCAGACGGTTGTCTTCGACGTAGACAATCGTCGCGCCGGCAGTGCGCTGCGGCCCGACGACTGAGGGCTCACTGGCCGCGGTGTCTTCTGGGCTGGACTGTGCCGCCGGCATGCCCTGCGTTGCCGCCGGCATGCTCTTCGTTGCCGCCGGCAGGTCCGGCGGCTGGATGCTGGCATGCCCCGGGCTCAGCGTCACTGCGAAAATCGAGCCACGGCCCTCGGTGCTTGCCACAGCGATGCGGCCGCCCATCATCTCGACCAGGTGGCGGGTGATGACCAGGCCGATTCCGGTCCCGGCATTGAGATGTTCGCGGCCGAGCCGGTTGAATGGCTCGAACAGATGCTCGCGCTGACGCCGGCTCATGCCCATGCCTTCGTCACGCACCGAGATAAGCACCTCCCGGGTCTCGGAGCGTCGTGTCGACACGACGACATGGCCGTTCGGGCGGCTGTACTTGGCCCCGTTGTCGAGCAGATTGGTCAGCACCTGCCGGATCCGGGTCGGGTCGCCGCGAACGAATCGCGCCCGCTCGTCGAGCCGGATCTCGAGCGAAACCGTGCAGCGCGCAAAGTGGTCGTGCAAGAGGCGATGGCACTCCTCCAACACCGGCTGCAGATCGATGTCCTGAAGCTCGATCCGCACCGACCCCGATTCAATGCGTGACAGGTCGAGGATGTCGTTGATCATGTTCAGCAGATGCCAGCCCGCCTGCTCGATGTGTCGGACATGTTCGTCCTGACGGGGCGCCAGTGGCTGCTTGCCATCCATTCGCAGCAGCTGCGCGAAACCCAGCAGGGCGTTCAGCGGCGTGCGCAGTTCATGGCTCACACGCGACAGGAACTGGGTTTTGGCGCTGTTGGCGGACTCTGCCGCCTCGCGGGCGTTCTGCGCTGCGATCAGTTCCAGCCGGGTGCTGATGTCCTGCATTGCGACGACCGCCTGGCGCGGTTCTCCGGCTGCGTCGCGGTGCAGCGAGATCAGAATCTCGACGTGCACGATCGAGCCGTCTTCGCGCACACACCGCGCTTCCTGACGAAAGATTCCGTGACCCTCGCCGATCAGGCGCAGCAGGCCGACCACGAATGGATCCCGGTCATCGCGATGCAGCAGGTCGATGATCTTGAGCCCTCGGACGTCGGCGCTCTCGCAGCCGGTGATTGCCACGAATCGCGAATTGATCCGCTGAATCCGCCCATCCAGCGCGGTGTAGCTGATGCCCACCGGTGCGGTGTCGAACATGTCGCGCAGGCGCTGCTCGCTCTCGGTCAGCGCGATGAGCGCGCTGCGCCGTTCGGTGATTTCGCGACGCAGCTCGCGGGTGCGCGCTGCCACCAGTGCGTCGGTGCGGCGGGCGCGTCCGCTCACCGCGAGCAGGAACGACGCCAGCATCGCAATGCTCAGCAGGCCGGTCGCCGCGACACCCCATGCCGCCCAACTGCGGTTCGGGATATCGAACCCGGCCTTCGGGCTGAGCGTGATCTGCCAGCGCCGGTCGGCCACCCTCAATTCCAGTCGGTTGTTGAAATTACCAGCGGCGCCCGCCATTTCGCAGCCCGGGGTGCCAGCCAGCCGGATCGACCCCGCAGCCGCGAGGTCGACCAGGCAGTAGTTCTTGAGAGCCAGCGTGCTGGGGTCGAGTCCCTGCATGATCCGCTCGGGGTAGAGCGAAACGAAGCTCATGCCGGCGACGTACTGCCGTTCGGTGCTCTTGGGAATAGCTTCGGGGCCGCTGCGAAAGAATGGCCGATAGAGGACGATGCCCCGGACGTCGGCAGCATCCTGGGTTAGCCAGAACGGTACGCTCGCCGCGGGACCGCCGAGGCGGATGGCGCGTTCGATCGCATCGCGGGCCTGCGGCACCGAGAACTGGTCGAGCCCGAGCGCTCGGCGATTGACTGCCCGCGGCTCGATGTAGGTGATCGCGAAGTGCTCCGGTGCACTGCCGGCCGGGCTGAGCACGCCAGCTGCATCGCGCGTCATGATCTGGAAGTCGTAGGGGCTCTGCACCCGGACCATGGACTCGAAGGTATCGCGTTCATTGGCTTGAACGCGCGTCGACATGCCGATCGCAGCCAGTCAGCTGAACTGAAACCAGTGTTGGGCGAACACGCCGAAGCGTTCGACATCAACAGTGCGCGCGGCGCTGATGAATGCGTGAGTGGCGTCGAGGATCCGCTGGTGGTTGCGGACGCTCTCGGCGATCGCGCTCATCGAGACTTGCGCTTCGCGCTCGAACACTCCCCGCAGGCGCTCGGTTTCATGGCGGCCCAGTTCGCGCAGCGCCACGCCGACCACCAGCAGCGCAATCACCAGTGGCGCGACGATCAGAAAACGCCGGGTATCCCAGTCTTCACGGGGCGGTGCGTACAAAGCGAGGCAGATCGGTGTTGCGACCGCCACGCCCAGCGATTGGCCCACCCATATCGTGGTCAGGTTGAGCAGTGTGTCGGCTGCGGGCACCGCGCCCAGGGTCGTCAGTACGAGTGTCATCAGGGCGGCGCCGATCAGGCTGCTTGCCGGTGCTGCGAGCAGCATGAAGCGCGCAATCGACTTGGGCGTGTCCATTGGATCCGGAAAGCCGACCCAGCGTCTGACCAGTTGCGCACCAACCCAGGCCTGAACCGCGGCCGCGGCGGCGAGGGCTGGCGGCAGGCTGAATCCGAGCCAGTCCGGTGTGTCTGGCGACGGGCTTGCCCCAGCGCGCTGCAGCAGGCTCAGGGCCAAGGCACCGGCAAGCACGCCCAGCAGCGCGCGATTGCCCGCGATCAGCACCGCGGCGACGCCGATGCCGGCCGGCAAGTACAAGGGGCTCGCGTAGCCCGGCGCAAGGGTCAGCTGCATCGATGTCAGACCCAGGGCGGCGTAGGCTAGGGCGATCAGTGTCAGTGGTCGGACAAGCAGCATGTGCGCAGGATAACCGCGGGGTGTCAGAGCGTCAGGAACGCACTGGTGAATCTGATTAAAGGCGCAGCGCCGCGGCGTATCCGGTCAGTTCGAGATAGCCGCGCCCGACCGGGCGTCCCGCCTCGCTGACGCGGACCGCGCCTTCCCAGTAGAACGCACCAGTGCTGGCGCGTGCATCGAGTTCCTGATCGTCGAACAGGGGCTGCAGTTCGAGCCGCCGCGAGCCGATCGTCACCCGCATCGCCACCGGGTAGAGGGCGCCGCTTCGCGGCGAGCGCCATTGGCGCAGGACTTCGAATCGAGGCGCTTCGCTTGTTTCGGCAGCGAGCCCGGCGGTGGTCCCTGCGGCGGGGCCAGCGGCGGGCAGCCAGCGCGCATTCGACCAGACCGTGCCGCCGTCGCGGCTACGGATCCGGAACGCCATCAACGCCATACCGTCATCGAGATTGAGCCCGAGCCAGTCCCAGCCGACGGCGCTTGGATCGAGAATCTCGCTGGACCATTCGTGGTCCAGCCAGGCGCGCCCGGCGCGCACAGCCAGGCGGCGCCCCGCGAGTTGGACCTCGCCATCGACGGCCAGCTGTGGGCGACTGTAGTAATAGCTTGCCTGCGCGGCGTCGGGTCCCTTGCGCGAATAGCCCGCATCGCCCTGCAGCCGCGGCGCCGAGCCGGGCGTGAAGCGCAAGGCCAGGCCGAAGTCCTTCGCCTGGATGCGTGCCCGGTAGCGGTCGTCGAGCTCGCGTTGCAGTTGCCAGCCGCCGACCGCGAGCCCGGTGTCGCGCAGGTCCGCCCGGACGTCGCCAAAGCCCAGTCGGGCGCTGCGCTGATCGTGCCGCAGTCGGCCATCTTCTGCGCGGGCGAGTGCAACGTGGGCGAGCAGCAGTTGAGTCGGCGCGAATCGGCTTGGATTGGCGGGGTCATGACCGGTGCGGCTGCGAAAGAAGGTGATCTGGACCCCCAGTTCACCGTTGTCCGTCTGGAGCCAACCGGTGATGTACCACCACTCCGTGCGAAACGCGGGGTGCGCGCCGTGGTCGATCGGGAAGGCGATCGGCTGACCGGGGCGCACCACGCCATAGCCGGGCGCGGCCACCGCGGGTGCGCTGCGCCAGTTGAGCAGCGCCGCAGCCGGTCCGAACGCAGCGTTTGTCAGCCACCACCGGCGCATCGTGCTCACCAGTCTTCGCGGACGGCGCGCACGGGTGATTCGCCGGCAGCCGATCGGGCGGCCAGCACTGCTGCCAGCACGCCCAGGCCGATCAGGGAGACGGCGCTGGCCGCCAGCAGAGGGCCGGGCCAGTGCATGTCCATCGTCCAGTGGAACGATTGCGGATTCACCCGATGGACGAGAATCACCGCGATCAGCACGCCCAGCATGCCGCCCCAGATCACGCCGATCAGGATAAGCAGGCCTGATTCGATGGCGAACAGCCGAACGATCTGGCTGCGGGTGACCCCGAGGTGGCGCAGCATGCCGAATTCACGGGCGCGAGCCAGCGCCTGGCCGGTGTAAGTGGCCGCGACACCGAACAGGCCGACGACGATCGCGATTGCCTCCAGCGCGTAGGTGACCATGAAGCTGCGGTCGAAAATGGTGAGCGACACCGCGCGGATCTCGCGCGCGCTGCGAAATTCGATCGGCGCAAGCGCCGGCAGTGCCTCGCGCAGGCGTTCCAGCACCTTGGCTTCCTGCGCGCCGGCGGCCAGTTTGATCGCGATGTCGCTGGCGCTTGCGTCACCGGTGAACGCGGCATAGTCGTCCCGATCGATGGCGATCGCGCCGTGCTGCCGGGCATAGTCGCGCCAGACGCCGGCGACCTGGACGCGTTGCACTTTGCCGGCAACCGGCAGATCCAGCGTTGCCCCGATCCCCAGTCCGTAGAGATCGACCATGGCCTCGCTCACCCAGATGGCTGGCCTGCCACGGGGGGGAATCTGGATGCTGCCGGTCAGTGGCAGGGAGCGTTGCGGCGCGGCTGGGTCGATCGTGCGGATCAGCAGGCTGATCGGCGGCCGGGCGGGGTCCAGCGACAGCTCCAGCGTGCGCAGGAATGCCACCGAGGCCACCCCTTCGATGCCCGCCATGCGCTGTTGTGCCGCGGGCGTGAGCGCGGCCTGCTGCCCGGTGCTGCCGGTCCGGGCGTACAGATCGGCCGGCAGAACCGTGTCGAGCCAATCGGCCACCGAATGGCGAAAGCTGTCGACCATGATGGTCATGGCGCAGGCTAGGGCGAAACTGGCCACGACCCCCGACAACGCGACACCGGCAGCGTGCGGCGCGCCGCGGATGCGCTGCAGCGCGAACCAAAAGCTGGGATGTCGCCAGGCGTCCGGCAGCAGGCGGTCTGCCCATCGGCCGGCCAGCGCGGTCAGTGGCCCGACCATCAAGATGCCAGCGAACAACCAGGCTGCAATGGCGCCGTAGGCGGCCAGCGGCAAGCCCCGCCAGGGGGGCAGATAGCTCATGACGAGCCCGGCCGCCGCGAGTACTGCAGCCAGGCGCAGGGCGGCGCCCGGGCGCGACGGCGTGCTGTCTGTCGACATCCGCATGGCTTGCGCCAGCGGCAGGCGGCCCGCCGCCAGAGCAGCGCCGAGGCTGCCGATCAGCGCGGTCGCAACGCCGAGTGCACCGAACAGCGCGAGCACGCGTGGCGGCGCCACCAGCGCGGCTGGGGCGGCGCCGAAGTAGCCGCCGCCGAGATCGCCGCCGATCACCTGCAGCAGGGCGCTGGCCAGCAGCAATCCCAGCAGGACTCCCAGGCTTGATCCGCCCACGCCAAGGACCAGCGCCTGCGCCAGCACGCTCAGGCGGGCCTGGCGCGGCCGCGCACCGAGCACGGCCAGGAGGGCCAGCACCGGCGTCTGGCGGGCAGTGGCCAGCGTGATCGTGGCATGCACGATGAAACCACCGGTGAAGAGCGCCACCAGCGCGAGCACCGACAGATTGACGCGGTATGCCCGCGACAGGTTGGACATGCGCTGCGCGCCTGCCTGCGGCGTCGACCAGAGCGCGTCGCGCGGCAGGCGGGCGGCCCAGTCGCGCGCCAGCACCTCGGGATCGACCCCGGGCGCCAGCCGCAGATCGATCCGGCTCAGTCGGCCCAGCCAGCCCAGGCGCCATTGTGCCGTGCCGATGTCCATCACGGCCAGCGACTGCCCCGGCGTGGCTCCTGGAACCGTGCCAGCGACCTGCAACACGATCGGATCCAGACCGCTGCGGACCGTAATCGTCTCCCCGACCCGGACCTGCCAGCCTGCGAGCGCGGCGTCGGAGAGAAAGATCGCATCGTCGGCGAACACGCTCGAGGCGGATCCCTGTGCCGATCCCCGGGGCAGCAATCCCGGGGTGACCTGGGCGGCGCGCATCACGTCCAGTCCGATGACGCGAAGCGACTGGCCGTTGCGGGTCAACGCGCCTTCAACCACGGGGCTCGCAGCCGAAAACCGCGGGTCGGCCAGGACTTTTTCGTAGAGAGCCTCGTCCATGCCGTTGCTGCGGGCGATCAGGCTGAACTGAGATTCGCCATTCACCACCGCGAGCGCACTGCCGAACTCTGACAACGCGCTGCGGTTGACCAGTTCGATCCCAAGGCTCAAAGCCACGCCGATGGCGATTGCCAGCATTGCAGTGGCCAGACGGCCCGGTTGCGCGCGCCATTGTCCGGCCAGCAGCCAGCCCATCAGCACGGGAGAGGCGCGCGTGCGCGGCAGGGCGAAGGACGTCGGCTCACGCAAGCTGATGCAGCCCCAGGTCGTCGAGCATGAGACGCCGGTTGCAGGCTGCGGCCGCCTGCTGGGAGTGGGTCACCATCAGCAGAGCGGCGCCACTCAGTGTGACTTCTTCGCGCAGCAGGTCGATCGCCCGGGTTGCCGAAGCGGGGTCGAGGTTGCCGGTGGGCTCATCGGCCAGCACGAGGCGCGGCCGATGCACCAGCGCGCGCGCAAGGGCGACCCGCTGCTGTTCGCCGCCCGACAACTCGCGCGGCAGGCTGCCGCGGCGATCGAGCAGACCGAGACGCTCGAGCAGCGCGTGCGAGCGCGCCAGCGCCGGCTGGCGGGCAACGCCCGTGAGCAGCAGCGGCACGGCCACGTTTTGCGCCAGGTTCAAGTGCGCGATCAGATGGAAAGCCTGGAAAACGAAACCGAGACGAGTGCTGCGCAGGCGCGCCGCGTCGTCGGCGCTGATGCCATGGACCGCGTGCCCGTCGAGAATGATCTGGCCGGTGTCCGGCGCCTCGAGCCCGGCGATCAGATTGAGCAGCGTGGATTTGCCGGAGCCTGATTCGCCCAGCAGTGCGACCCGCTCGCCGGGATCGATGCGCAAGGAAATGTCGCGCAGAACCCAGCGGGCGCCGTAGCGGCGGCCCACACCCTCGAGTTCGAGCAATGCGGCGGTCATGGCCTGGGCGGTCGATATCGCGTCTGGCGCGTTGAGCAGTTCGGGTCGGAACGAATCTTCCGGGGTGCCTATGATACGGTGCGCCACCAATGGTTTTCGAATGGCCCCGCGTGCTACCCGATCACGAAGCCGACCCGACATTTTTCGACCTCTCCGACGGCCGGTCAGGTGCATCGCGCGAAGAGATTGCGCGCGGCCTGCTGGCGACCCCGGCGACGATCGAGCCTAAGTACTTCTACGACGAGCTTGGCTCGTCGCTGTTTGCGGCCATCTGCCACACCGACGAGTACTACCCGACGCGCACCGAAGCAGCCCTGTTCGCGCGGCACGGCCGCGCGATGGCCGCTGCGATCGGGCCGGGTGCGTGTCTGATCGATCTGGGCGCCGGCGACTGCGGCAAAGCAGCCCGACTGATGCCGCTGCTGCTGCCGTCGCAGTACGTGGCAGTCGACATCTCGGTCGATTTCGTGCGCCAGGCGCTGCTGGCGCTCGCCCGGCAATATCCCCAGGTGCGCATGACAGGCGTCGGCACCGATTTTTCAAGCAGCCTGGAACTCGGCGGACAGTTGCCCGCCCGGCGGCGCTGGTTCTTTTATCCCGGCTCGAGCATCGGCAATTTCGACCCGCCGCGCGCGCGCGAATTCCTGGCCCGGTTGCGCAACCAGACTGACCCCGATGGCGGTCTCCTGATCGGCATCGACCTGGTCAAACCCGCCGGCGTTCTCGAAGCCGCCTATGACGACCGGCTCGGCGTCACTGCCGCCTTTAATCTGAACGTTCTGCGCCACCTCAATCGGTTGCTCGGCAGCGACTTCGACGTACGCCAATGGCGCCATGTCGCACTGTTCGATTCGCAATCCAGCCGCATCGAAATGCATCTCGAGGCGCGCGATCCGGTGCAGGTTCGCTGGCCCGGCGGGGACAGGCGCTGGCGCGCAGGCGAGCGGATCCACACCGAGAACTCGTACAAGTATTCTGTCGCAGGTTTCGAGACGCTGCTCCAGGCGGCCGGCTTTCGACTCGATCAGTGCTGGCGCGACGAACAGGAATGGTTCGCACTGGTCCTGGCGCGGCCGCAGGCCGACCCGGATTGAGCGCCGACAGCCGCCTCAGCGACGCGATCGGTGGCGCTGGTCAGCGGCCAGCTGCGCCGCTGACCAGCGCCAGTACCGCGGCGCGTTCGCGCTGCGGCGTGAACAAAGGCGCACGTGCCCGGCATTGCCGCAGCAGCCGCGCGCGCCAGGCAGGATCGTCCTGCAGCCGCACGATCTGCTCGGCGAGTCCGGCATCGTCGCCCGTTTCGAAATAGCCCTCGTAGTCTGTCCCCAGCATCCCGACGGAGCCATCTATGCGCGAGGCCAGCACCGGGACGTCGCTGGTCACCGCCTCGATCAGCACGTTCGCGCCGCCTTCCATCAGGGAGGGCAGCAGCAGCGCCTGGGCTCGCCTGATCCAGGCGCGTGCGCTGGCGTGGGGGAGGGCGCCCAGCAGGTGGATTCGCGAATCTGCGCGGGCCAGCGCGCCCATCCGCGCAAACAAGGCGGCATCGCGATCGCCGCCGATGCTCAGCAGGCGCAGGCGGGCCCTGCGCGGATCCGATCGATCGAGGTGCGCAAGGGCGCGCAGGGCGGTCAGCGGATCTTTTTCCGGCCGCGCATGCCCGACCATCACCAGATCGAAACTGCGCACGCGCGGTGGCCAGGGCTTGAGCGCAGTGGCCGACTGGAAGATGACGCTCGTGCGGGTATGCAGTTCGGGCGGCAGGGCACGCATGCCCTCCGGCTGGAGCAGCACCAGATGCTGCGCCAGGTGGAGTGATCGAATCGCTGCCGGATCGTGTTGAATATCACGGTACAGGTCGGTGCCGGTCAGAACCAGAACCACCCGTCCGCCGGCCGCTGCGAAGGCTTCGACCGATTGCGCCGAGCGCCGGGCGTGCAGTGCAATGAGCAGGTCGGCATCGCAGCCGTCCCATTTGAGAGCCAGGGCCGTGCGATAGCCGCCGGCGCGCAGGAACCGGTCCCAGCGGGAGGCGGTCTGCCAGTTCCCGTTGTTGGCATCGGCCAGGGCCGGCGTGATAATGCAGATCCGCTTGTTCACCGGACGAGAGCATACCGGTGACGCAGTTTCCCTGCCGA
>JAYVOV010000348.1:0-6073 GCA_043757735.1 Burkholderiaceae bacterium | reverse complement strand
CGTGGAGCTTGATTCTCATCGCCCGATTGAGCGGCGCGCCTCTGCGATGACGTCATCGGCGTCATAGGTTGTCGCTGTACCTGCCCGAATCTCATCTGTACGCTGCTGCGCGAGCCTGATCCACGCTTGAATTTTACGCTACCGCTGATCTCTCAATGCGGCTCTCTCAATCGCACGCCGCCATGTTGTTGCGGCAGCGCCAGATTCAGTGACTGCGCGACGCGCTCCGCCGCCAGCCTCGCGCTACGAAGGTCTTCACTCGCGATGTGGTCGCGAGTGCGCAGGCACGAGTCACCCCCGACCAGCGAGTCTTGTCGTCTATTGCCTCACCACGCAATGCGCTGACCAAACTCGTCGTCAGGCATGGGTTGCGTGCGCGGATCGCCCTCGGCCAGGTTGCTGCTCGGCATCTCCGGCAGCGGCGGCCTACGGGCCGTGCGGGGCCCGGCGCATGGCGCAGACGGCGGTGCACCAGGCGGTCGATCAGCGACACCACGCCGAGACAGTCCTCATCGAGGGCAAGCGCTTCCGATCCAAGGACCAGGTCGAGGTCTGAACATGCCCCAGTCTCGGCGCCAACCCACTCGCGGTTCAGCGCGCGCCGGCTCACAAACCATCAGCATTTTCAGACCGGCCCTATTCAGGCATTTTCGCGCCGGCGCCCACACGGCTGCTTCAGCGCCAACGTAAACGCCGAAGGCGGTGGGTTGGTTGAGCCATTCATGCCAGGCCTTCACCGGCAACTGACTGGTGATCAGGGTGGCTCGGGTGCCCACACGATCATCGAGCAGTTCGTGCAAGTCGTTGCGCTCTGTGGCGCGTGGTGGCCGGAGATCGAATCAGGGTCGCCGTCGCGCTGGTTGAGCACGATGGCGAATCTGTCGTCGTCGTGACGGTGATGCGATAGAAGGGGAGAACGATGGCCTATCACTACACCGAGTTGGGGCTGCGAAACGTGTGGCTTGAGAATGGCTGCACAGTACGCCAGACCCCCTATGGCGAAACGATCGCGATCGAGGCTATTGACGAGTTGCACCAGGTAATCGGCCGTGCACTGACGCACAAAGCGCACCTTACCGGTGTGGAACTGCGCTTTTTACGCAAGCAGAACGGCCTGTCGCAGGCAGCGCTCGCGCATCTGGTGGGCTGTAGCGAGCAAACCGTCTCGCTGTGGGAGCGCCGCGGCAAGATTCCGAAGGCGTCGGACCGCCTGATTCGGGCGGTCTACATCGAGCAAATTGACGGAAACGTGAAGATTCAGAATCTGCTGACGAAGTTACAGGTTATCGACCCGTCCCGCCAGGAGCGAATCGACCTGAGGTTTTCAGATGGGGACCACTGGCGGCCGGCGCCGGCTCATGGGCCGGGGCGTATTTTGCTCTCGTGCAAGTCGCGCTCCTTGCTGTGTTGTGCGTCTTCACCAAGGTTGATTGGCGCAAGACTATTGCCGAGAAGCGCTTGCTGTTGCCGGCGCCGGTACGCGTAGTTCGGGGCGGCCAGGGGGCGATGGTGAAGCTGTGGCCAATAGGGAACATTCGCGCCGCGTACGCGTCGATCAGCGCTCCGGGCTGATCGTCAAGGCCAGGAAGGTAACGACTCACCAATTCTCCATCCAGGGACGCAGATCGATCTCATGGGTCCAGGCCGAGCGCGGCTGGCGGTGCAGGTGCCAGTAATTCTCGGCGATTGCCTCGGGATCGAGCACGCCGTCCTGCGCCTTGAGCGTGGCATAGCGCTCCGGGTTGCGCTGCTGGATGAATGCGGTGTCGATGCCGCCATCAACCACCACATGGGCTACATGGATGTTCTTTGATCCGAGCTCGCGCGCCATGCTCTGGGCCACTGCCCGCAGGCCATGCTTGCCTGCTGCGAACGCGGAGAAGCCCGAGCTGCCGCGTACGCTCGCAGTGGCTCCGGTGAACAGGATCGTGCCCCTGCCCCGCGTCGTCATCACCTTGGCGGCCTCGCGGCCGTTCAGGAAGCCGGACAGGCAGGACATCTCCCAAACCTTGCGGAACACCCGCTCGGTAGTCTCGGCGATCGGGAAATTGACGTTGCCGCCGATGTTGAAGACCATCACTTCGATCGGGCCGATGTCGCGCTCGATGGTGGCGAACAGATTGAGCACCTGTTCCTCGATCCGCGCATCACAACCAAAGCCCTGCGCGATGCCGCCGGCGGCTCTGATCTGTTCGAGCAGCGGTGTCAGCGGTTCGAGCGTGCGGCGAGTCACGCAGGCGATGTAGCCCTCGCGGGCGAATCGCCGGGCGATCGCACCCCCGGTGGCATCGCCCGCGCCCACCACCAGCGCCACCTTGTTGTCGCTCATGTTGATTCACCTCTGAGGTTGGCTCGATAACGCGGGATGGACCGTCGCCCAGTCGCAAAAAGTAATATACGTTCACCACGCAAACGCGCCGAACGCCACCTGCACCCAGTAGCGCGCCGCGTGCCTGGCACCGGGCGCGGTTTGCCTTCCAGCCCGTCAGCGCGCCAGTGATCGTCTGGTGCGCAACGAACTGGGCACCGGCGTCGTGCTGGCACTTTTGACGGTCTGATTGCCGCGACCAAGTCGGTGATCGGTCAGGACCCCCCGAGACCGACTTCGCGCCAATCTCGCTGCGGCCGAGGCTGCGGGCTTGACGCCGCAATAAATCAGGCGGTGGTGCGCCGTGGCAAGACCCAGTTCGGCCGCACGAAATGGCAGGTATAGCCGCCGGGGTTGCCCTCCAGGTAGTCCTGGTGCTCCGGTTCGGCCTGCCAGAAGTCACCGACCGGTGCCACTTCCGTCACGACCTTGCCGGGCCACAGACGGGAGGCTTCGACGTCCTTGATCGTATCCAGCGCTTCGAGCCGCTGCGCCTCGGACCCGAAAAAGATTGCCGAGCGGTAGGACAGTCCGCGGTCGTTGCCCTGGCGGTTTGGTGTGGTGGGGTCGTGGATCTGGAAGAAGAACTCGAGCAGGCGCCGATAGCTCGTGTGCGATGGATCGAAGACGATCTCGATCGCCTCGGCATGCGTGCCGTGGTTTCGATAGGTCGCGTTCGGCACATCGCCGCCGCTGTAGCCCACGCGCGTGGCAACCACGCCGGGCAGCTTGCGGATCAGGTCCTGCATGCCCCAGAAGCAGCCCCCGGCCAACACCGCACGTTCTGTTGCCATCTCAGACCTCCTCGACCTGGTTCAGGTAGTCGCCATAACCCTCGGCTTGCATGTTGTCACGGTGAATGAACCGCAGTGAGGCCGAATTGATGCAGTATCGCAGCCCGCCCTTGTCGCGCGGGCCGTCGTCAAAGACATGTCCGAGGTGGCTGTCGCCATGGGCCGAGCGAACCTCGATGCGCACCATGCCATGGCTGGTGTCGCGCAGTTCGTTCACATGTGCCGGGACGATCGGCTGCGTGAAGCTGGGCCAGCCGCAGCCCGATTCGAACTTGTCCGAAGAGGCGAACAGCGGCTCGCCCGACACGATGTCGACGTAAATGCCCGTTTCGTGGTTGTGGAGGTACTCACCGGTTCCGGGGCGCTCGGTGCCACCGCGCTGGGTGACCTGAAATTGCTCGGGGGTGAGTCTGGAGATGGCTTGCGGGGACTTGCTGTATGTCTTCATGGCTTCCGGTTCGTTGACTGTGTGTGGACCCGCGCAAGGGGCCCATGGCGAGGTGCCGGGACTGCTAGGCATGTGTCGCGTGGCCTGTACGGAATTTACGCCATCTGCTGTCCGACGCTTTGGTGTCGACCCCGACGGGCATCGTGATGAACGCGCGCCTGCGATTCAGACGTGGTGCCGGTCGCGAAGAATGCGGGTGGCCTGCGCGAGCGCGGCGAGCTTGCCCTCGGCGATCCGGTCGGAAGCCACCGGATTGTCGGCGAAGGTGGCGAAGCCGCAGTCCGGGGTGAGCAGCAGGCGCTGGGCGCCGAACAGCTGAATGGCCCGCTCCGCATGCGCGACGATGGACTCGACGGATTCGATGTGCGCGTGCTTCTGATTGCAGGCGCCCACCCCGATGCGCAGATGATCGGGCAAAGCCGTCAGCACCTCGATCTCGCCGGCGCGCGGCGTGCACAGCTCGAGCAGCAGCGTGCCCACCTGCATCTGCGCCAGGGTGCCGACCAGCGGCACATAGTCGCCGGTCAGGGCGGCGCCTTCATCGGCCGTCCAGTTGCCCCGGCACATGTGCAGGGCCAGTCGGTCCATCGGGAATCCCTGGGTGACCGCGTTGACGAGATCGCGCGCGAAGGCCAGTTCGATCGGTGCGGCCTTCTTCTCGCCGAGCGCGCCGCACATGAAGCTGCGTTGCGTCGCCGGGCCGCTGAACACCACCTCCGAGAGCACCGGCTCATCGAGCTGAACCAATGCGGTACCAGCGGCCAGCAGGCAGGCGATCTCTTCGCGCAGGACCCGTACCACCGCCTCGGCCAGGTCCTCGCGGCTCGCATAGGCGCGATCGGAGATGCACTCCATCCACATCGTCCGAGTCAGCAGGTAAGGCCCGGGCAGCGCCACCTTGATCGGCCGCTCGGTGAGCGTGCGGGTGAACTCGAATTCGTGGACCGCGATCGACCGGCTGCGGCCCAGCGGGCCGAACACCGCCGGGTGACGCACATCGCCGGCCGGCACATCGAGCGCGCGCAGTTCGCGCTCGAACTCTTCCGGATCGTCGACCAGGGGCAGCAGGTCGGTCAGCGGTATCAGCTGGCAATTGTCCAGCCGCGAGGCGACAAAGCTGGCGTAGCTGTCGCGCCGCTGCTCGCCATCGGTGATCACGTCGGCCCCGGCGCGCTCCTGGGCCTGCACGGCCAGCCGCACCGCGTCATCGGCGGTCGCCTGAAACTGCGCCTCGTCGAGCCGACCCTCCATGTGCTCATGGACCGCCTGCAGCATCCAGCGCGGCCGGGGCCAGCTGCCGATGCCCATGATGGACAGCGGCCGGATTGCGGGCGCGGGCGCGGGATCGGGCAGCCGGTCCATTGCTTTCACCTGAACCAGCTGCACGCCGGCGACGATGCTGGTCACCCGGGCGGTGGCCACCTTGCGCTCGTCCAGCCGACCCCTGGCCACCAGGAAACTGCGCTGCTTGCCGTCCTTCACGAAGGACACCAGCTCGTTGCCGGTCATCCGGCACCAGGCGGGCAGGTCTTCGTCGACCGAGATCTCGGTCGAGCGGATCTCCAGCAGTCCGCCCCGCGGCATGGGGTCGATGTGTTTTCGGATCAGCAGCAGCAGACCGTTGCCGCAGTCGAGATCGCCGCCATCGAAACTGACATCGGCTGCTTGAGGATGGGATGCGCTTTGGGTCATGTCTGCTGCTCCTGGGCAGGCCAGGGCCCGCTGCCGGATCGCCCGTTGGCGGCCCGGCGTGCGGGCGCCGGTGGGGCCCCTGGTAAGGTGAGAGGATTGTCAAGGCCGGCGTCGTGCGGCCCGCCGGTGCCGTAGATGGCGCTTGCGAGCCGGTCGTCGAACTGGGCCGAAGGCACGTCGACGACGATACGCCCGCCGGCCAGACCGACCACTCGGTCGGCGAAGCGGCGCGCGAAATGCGGCTGATGCAGGCTGCAGATGACTGCGATGCCCTGATCGCCGGTATGGCAGATGCTGCGCAGCAGTTCGAGGATGTCGGCGCCGATCCGCGGATCGAGACTGGCGACTGGCTCGTCGGCGATGATCACATCGGGCTGCTGCGCCAGCGCCCTGGCGATCGCCACCCGCTGCTGCTGCCCGCCTGAGAGGGTGTCGGCACGCTGCCCAGCCTGCGCCAGCAGCCCGACCCGGTCCAGGCACGCGAGCGCGAGCAGATGATCCTGCCGTGCGAACAGCCGCAGCCAGCCCCGCCAGGCGGGCACATGGCCAAGCCGCCCGGCCAGCACGTTTTGCAGCGCGCTCAGCCGGCTGACCAGATTGAACTGCTGGAAGACCACCGCAATCCGCCGGCGCTCGCGACTTTGCAGCGTGCTGACATCGGCCCGGCCGAGATGTGCGCTGCCGCTGTCCAGTGCGGTCAGGCCGACCAGGCAGCGAAACAGCGTGGTCTTGCCCGCCCCGCTGGGGCCGAGGACCGCGACGAATTCGCCG
>JAYVOV010000347.1:0-6074 GCA_043757735.1 Burkholderiaceae bacterium | reverse complement strand
CGTGCGCGGCGCCAGCCAGCAGGGCGGCGGCGACGAGGCCGGCGAGGGTGAGGGTCTGGCCGAGGCTGCGGGCGGCGGCGTTACGGGTGGTGGTGGTGTTCATGATCGACTCCGTCTTTGAGGGTTGGGTTGGTGTGCTGCGCGGCGGGGTTTGGGTTTGCCGTGCTTCACAGGCCCTTGGACGGGTCGAGATACGCAGTTGGATGCTAGTACCGAGGGAGTAGCTAAAGTTTTGGTGGCACCGTGCCACCGGTACCAGAGTGCACTGGCCCGTTCAGACCAGCCAGACCAGCCAGACCAGGGGCCATTGCCTCAGGTCTGCATGAACCGTGTGCCCGGCAACGGTGGATCATTCGGCGGCCCGGCGAAACACTGCGCGATCGCCATCCAGCGCGTCGCTGTCGGCCCGTGCACCTGCAGACTCGTATCGGCGATGTTGCGTACCTGCGTGACCACCTGGCAGAACTCGACCGCGGCCCCCTCGATGCAGTCGGCCGAACCGGCCGTGTCCGGCCCGGCCCCCTCCCAGGACCAGACCTCGCCGGAAGGCGCAGCCAATTGCAGACGAGGCCGGTCCGGCGGCACCTCGAGCCCGCGATTCGAGAAGGTCCAGCCGAAAGTATTCACACCGAGCGTGACGATGTTGCGGATGCCATCGGAGTCGACGCGCTGCTTGCCCAGCAGGTCATACAGCGCCTGCCCATGCGCCCAGGTCTCCATCAAGCGTGCGCTGATGCTCGAGCGCGCGCTCATGTCCGGTCCGGCCCACGGCACGCGCTGCGATGGATTTCCCGCCGTGAACGCCTGCGCAATCTTGCCGCTGGTCTCGTGCCATTGCTGCAGCAGCGCGAGATCGTCGAGCCCGTTGAGCCAGCGATCGGTCCCCGCCCTCATGGTGACGCCTTCGGCAGTGGCCTTGCGTCGTTCGTCACGATACTGCCGGTAGTCATCGGGCCTGCTCAGCGACTGGCCGGCAAGATAATTGCCGATGTGCAGATGCGCGATCACGTCATGCACGGTCCAGTCTTTGAACTGTGTCTTGCGCAGCCACTCGTCGGCGGCCAGTGGTGCGAGCAGCGCGTGCAGGGCCGCGCTCTCCTGCTGAAATGCTAAGGCCTGCTCGCGCATGGTGCTTCGTCTCCGATGGTGGTGTTTGGCGCCGTATTCGACGCAAGGATCAAGCCGACGCCATCAAGGCATCATCAAATATCGCCACCGCCCGCGTCCAGCCGGCCGACGCATTCCGTATCTTGTGCGGAAAACAGCTGATGAAGAAACCGGAGGGCGGCAGCACTTCCAGGTTGTGCATCTTCTCGATGTGGCAGTAGCCGATGTCGCGCCCAGCCTTGTGACCTTCCCAGATCAGCGAAGCGTCGTGGGTCTCGCCGTATTTTTTGGCAGTGTGCACGAAGGGCGCGTCCCAGCTCCAGGCATCGGTGCCGGTGAGCCGCACGCCACGCTCGAGCAGGTACATGGTGGCCTCGTAGCCCATGCCGCAGCCGGCCGAGACGAAGTCCGGGTTGCCGTAACGTGAGCCGGCGCGTGTATTGATCACCACGATCTCCAGCGGCTTGATGGTGTGCCCGATCCGGGCCAGTTCGGCCGCGACGTCATTCGCAGTCACCACGTAGCCGTCTTCGAAGTGCCTGAAATCGAGTTTCACACCCGGCTGAAAGCACCACTCGAGCGGCACATCGTGGATGGCGATGGCGGGCTTCTTCGTGCCCAGCGCCTTGTCCATCGTCGAATGAAAATGCAGCGGCGCATCGAGGTGCGTGCCATTGTGGGTGGACAAGCTCACGCGCTCGACGGCCCAGCCTTCGCCATCGGGGAGGTCCTCCTTCTTCAGGCCCGGAAAGAACGGGGCGATCTGCTCGTAGGTGTTCTCGTGCGTGAAGTATTGAATCTTCGGCACCATCGACGGTGGATCGCTCAACACATCGTTTTCAAGGTAGATCGACAGATCGACGAACTTGCGGGGCATAGCGGCTCTCCTGGAAATTGGCTCAGATCGATATAGTAGATTGCACGTCCTGGACCGGAATCAGATGCCGTGCCAGGCCCCTGCTGACACGCGGGGTCGCTGCTGCGTGCTCGACCCCGCCCACGGCCAGGCTGTAGTAACCAACCATTCGGTAGCCGCGCAGCGCGACATAGGTTTGGGCGCCAGATTCGACAGGGTGATGCTCCGGCGAAAGACGGCATGACTCACTTTATTATCCGGACATCAGCCGGACAACAGCCGGACAACTTAAACCTGTGCCAACCCTCAATCGAGCATCGCCCGCCAGCCGATCCACTCGCACACCCCGCGCCCCATCACCCACTCGAGGTCTTCGCCCTTCAGCCAGGGCAACTCTTCGGTGAACATCGTCACGCACTGCCGATAACTGCACGGCATGCGGGTGATGTCGGTGCCCCAGAAAAACCGCTTCGGTCCGAAGGCGTCGAAGATGCGATGCAGACCATCGTGCAACCTTGCATACGGATAGCCCTCGCTGGAATAACCCGGTGCACCGGTGGCCTTGATCGCCACGTTGGGCAGTCGCGCCAGTGCCAGCAGATCATCCATGTGTTCAAACGCGGCTTCATCCTTGCCGGTGCGCGCCAGGCCGAGGTGATCGACGATCAGCCGCAGGCGCGGGTGCTGCTCGGCGATGAGCTTGAAGTCGCGCAGGAATCGCCCGGCCATGGTGGCCACCGGCAGACCATAACGCTCGGCGTCTGTCCAGACCCAGTCCATGGTCCCGTCATGGTGCCAATTCTGCTGATCCGGCCTGAGCAGGGGGTAACGCAGGCCCATCTGGCCCGGGCGCTCGCGCCAGGTCGGCAGCAGGGCCCGGCTGGCGGGGTCGTCTATAGGGGTCTGCCCGAGCACGCAGAAGCGCGCGGGGTAGCGGGCCGCCGCCTCTTCGGCCATCTTGTTGGCACCGGGGTCCCAGCTCAGGGGCGGGTGGATTATTGCGGCGTCGATGCCCCCTTCGTCCATCTCGCGCAGAACATCTTCGGCGCTATACCGGGTGATCTGCCGGTGCGGCTGGCTGGGCATGCCGGTGGACCAGATATGGATCTGAGCGTCGATAATTTTCATGGCGGGCCTGATGAACTCGGGTCGACGCAGTATCTTGAGGGCCGAGCCGGGCGTCAACCCGCCTGGCCCACCCGACTCTCCACAGACAGAGTCAGTCCATGCCCAACACCGTTGCCTTCGAGCGCAGCCACCACATCCTGATCGACGCGCCAGACTGGCCGCCCAGATGGCCAGATGGCCAGGCAGCTTCTCAATCCGGGCGTTCTCGATGAGGGCCTTCGGTCTGGCCTGTTTTTGTCCGGCCGGCGCCGCACGGGCAAGACCACTTTCCTCCTCAACGACCTTATCCCCGCACTGGCAGAGGCCGGCGCACTCGTGATTTACGTGGACCTTTGGAGCGACACCCAGACAAATCCGGCGGTACTCGTGCTCACCGCCATCAAGGAAACGCTTGCCGAGTTGCAAACACCGGCATCGAACATCCTGCAGAAGCTGAAACGTGTTGGCGGCGCCGACGCAACCAGGCATTCGCAGGCGCCACATCGGTCCCGTATCCAGTGCTGAACGGAGACTACGTCGAGCATCTGCTGAAAAGGCTTGCGCAGGAGGGTGCCGCGCCGCTGCCGTCTCCTGCGGTCGCGATTCAAGCGTTTGAAACCCTGGGCAACCGGCCAGAGGAAATGATCAAGGCGCTTCGGCACCTGAGTCGCCACTTGCCGCCTGGAGCCAACCCCGACGAGCACCGCCCGGTGATCGCCGCGACGATTCGGTCAACCGCAGCCGACATCGAGCTGATGAAGGTGGCGCAGCTCGAGGGTCTCGCGGCGGCAGTTTTCGAGCGCATGGCTGCGCCGCACAGCCGGCGCGGCGGTCAGCCCAGCACGCTGCCCAGCGAGCGCCGCAGCTCTTCCACTTCGCGCTCCGCGCGCCGGGCATAGTCCTTCAACTGATCTTCGCCGATCCGACCGACGTTGAAATACTCGGCCCTGGGGTGTGACAGGTAAAAACCGCTGACGCTGGCCGCCGGCGCCATCGCATAACTCTCGGTGAGCACCATGCCGATCTCTTCGCAGCGCATCAGATCGAACATCGCGCGCTTGACGGTGTGCTCGGGGCACGCCGGGTACCCGGGCGCCGGGCGGATGCCCTGGTACTTCTCGCCAATGAGTTCTTCGACGCCCAGGTGTTCGCCGGCTGCATAACCCCACAGATCCTTGCGAACCCGCTCGTGCAGGCACTCGGCGAACGCTTCGGCCAGGCGATCGGCAATGGCCTTGAGCATGATCGACGAGTAGTCGTCGAGCAGATCGGCAAATTCTTTTTCTTTGCGCTCGACACCAATGCCGGTGGTGAGCGCGAATAAGCCGATGAAATCGGCGATCCTCGACGGCTGACCATCGATCACCTTGGGCGCGATGAAGTCGGCCAGACATTTGTTGTCGACACCCTCGCGTTTGGCTACCTGCTGACGCAGGTTATGCCAGGTGAAGGCGACCTCGCTGCGAGTGTCGTCGGTGTAGACCTCGATGTCATCGTCATTGACCGTGTTGGCCGGCAGGAAGGCCAACACCGCGTTGGCGGTGATCCAGCGCCCGTCGATCACCCGCTTGAGCATCGCACGCCCGTCTGAAAAGACTCGCCGTGCGGACTCGCCCACCACTTCGTCGTTCAAGATGGCCGGAAACGCGCCATGCAGGTCCCAGGTCTGGAAGAACGGGCCCCAGTCGATGTAGCGCGCGATCTCGGCCAGATCGAAGTTGCGGAACACGCGCCGGCCGATAAATTTGGGCCGCGGCGGGTGCGCGTTGACCAGCGGGTGAGGCGGCTCGCCCGGATGGTCGTCGGCCGGCTGGCGCCAGACGATGGCGGGCTTGCCGGCGCGAGCCTGCGCCAGGCTCACCAGCTCAGGCCCCTTCTTGGCTGCGTGCTGGGCTCGCACCCGATCGTAATCGCTGAGCAGATCGGTGATGAACTTTGATCTGGAATCGGGCGAGATCAGTTGCTGGGCAACCGGCACCGACCGCGAGGCATCGGCCACATAAACCACCGGCCCCGAATAATGCGGCGCGATCTTCACCGCGGTGTGCACCCGCGAGGTGGTGGCGCCGCCGATCAGCAGGGGAATCTTGCGCACCCGGAAATACTCGTCGCGCTCCATTTCGCGCGCCACGTACTGCATCTCTTCGAGCGACGGCGTGATCAGGCCCGACAGGCCGATGATGTCGGCGCCCTCGACCTTGGCGCGCGCCAGGATCTCGGAGCAGGACACCATCACGCCCATGTTGATCACGTCGAAATTGTTGCACTGGAGCACGACCGTGACGATGTTCTTGCCGATGTCGTGGACATCGCCCTTGACGGTGGCGATGACAATCTTGCCACGCGCCGCCACATCGCCTCCAGAGGCCGCGATGGCCGCTTTTTCTATCTCGATGTGCGGAATCAGGTGCGCCACCGCCTGCTTCATCACCCGCGCGCTCTTGACCACCTGCGGCAGGAACATCTTGCCTTGGCCGAACAGGTCGCCGACGACGTTCATGCCGGCCATCAGCGGGCCTTCGATGACGTGCAGCGGCCGGCCGCCGCCGGCCTGGATGCGTTGCCAGACCTCTTCGGTGTCTTCGACGATGAAGTCGTTGATGCCGTGCACCAGCGCGTGGCTCAGGCGCTCGTCGACGGGTTTCGCGCGCCAGGCGAGCTTGGCGCTGTCGTCGCGGGCCGAGCCCTTGGCGCTTTCGGCGACCTCGATCAGCCGCTCGCCGGCGTCGGGCCGGCGGTTCAGCACCACGTCTTCCACCCGCTCGCGCAGCACCGGATCGAGGTCGTCGTAGACGCCCACCATGCCGGCGTTGACGATGCCCATGTCCATGCCGGCCTGGATGGCGTGGTACAGGAACACGGTGTGGATGGCCTCGCGCACCGGGTCGTTGCCGCGGAAGCTGAAGCTGACGTTGCTGACACCGCCCGAGACTTTGGCGCCGGGCAGATTGGCCTTGATCCAGCGCGTGGCCTCGATGAAGTCGACGGCGTAGTTGTCGTGCTC
>JAYVOV010000346.1:0-1677 GCA_043757735.1 Burkholderiaceae bacterium | reverse complement strand
GCTCGGTGCAGCGCTCACCTTTCACTGCGTGACATCCAGGCCGAGCGAGGACAAGCAACTTCTTCGAATGGCCGAGCCGGGGCAATGATGCGAAGTCGGACGCGCACAGCTCGGCCGCCACAACTGGGCCATGCGCAAGTGCATCGAACATGACAAACGATGTTGCCTGCCCTAAACTGCGACGATGATCGAGATTCGCGGCATCGGCAAGACCTTTCGCTCGGGCACCCGCAGCACCACCGCGTTGGCGCCGGTCGACTTGCGTATCGAAGACGGCGAATTCGTTTCCTTCATCGGCCCCTCGGGTTGCGGCAAGTCGACGCTCTTAAATCTTGTGGCCGGCATCGTCGCGCCTTCCTGCGGCAGCATCCTGCACGATGGCCGCATCATCAGCGGCCCGAACACCGCCACCGGCTACATGACCCAGCAGGACAGCCTCCTGCCGTGGCGTACGGCTGCCGCCAACATTGCCCTGCCGCTGCTCTTGCGTGGGTCGCCCAAAGCCGCCATCGACGCGCGCGTGGAGGCAATGCTGGCCCTGGTGGGACTCAAGAACTTTGGCGGGCATTTTCCGGGCGAGCTTTCCGGCGGCATGAAAAAGCGCGTGGCGCTGGCGCAGATCTTGAGTTACGACCCGGCCACGCTGTTGATGGATGAACCCTTCGGCGCGCTCGATGCGCAACTGAAGCTTCTGATGCAGGCCGAACTGATGCGCATCTGGGAAGGCGCACGGAAGACCATCATTTTCGTCACCCATGACCTGGCCGAGGCGATCACCATGGCCGACCGGGTGGTGGTGTTCTCCAGCCGACCGGGCAGCATCAAGGCGGTGCATGCGATCGATTTGCCGCGCCCGCGCGACCCGCTGAAGATCCAGTTCGACCCCGCCTACCGCGTGATCCACCAGACCCTTTGGGACCTGCTGGCTCCGGAGATCGAGGCCAGTCGCGCCGAGGCCTTTGCATGAGCACCCTGACAACCAATACGCCCGGCACCACCGCCGAGGCTGCCGAAGCGCTGGCGCTGCCGATCGGCGCCGCCGGCGACGCCCGGCACGACCTGGCGATTCGCGCCGGACAGGTGGCCATCGGTGCGGCGATCCTGGCGCTCTGGCATCTGGTTTCGGGGCGGCTGATCGACCCCTTCTTCATCAGCTCGCCGGCCGCGGTGGCGCAGAAACTGTGGAACTGGAGCATCGACGGCACCCTGTGGCACGCCTTCACCTATACCTTCAAGGCGATGATCATCGGCTTCTTGATCGGCAGCTTTGCCGGCTTCGTCACCGGCTTCGTGCTGGGCCGCTCCGATATCCTGGCGCGCCTGTTCGACCCTTTCATCACCGCGATTTACTGCATGCCCAAGATCGCGCTGGCGCCGCTGCTCATCCTCTGGTTCGGCATCGGCATCGAATCGAAAGTGGCGATGTCGGCGCTGATCGTTTTTTTCCTGGTGTTCTTGAACACCTTCTCGGGCGTGCGCGACGTCAACCCGCTGTATCTGCAGGTCACCAGCATCATGGGCGCCACGCCCCTGCAGCAGCTGCGCCATGTGGTGTTTCCCTCGGCTGCGGCCTGGGTGCTGACCGGCCTCAAGGTGTCAGTGCCGTATGCGCTGATCGGTGCGGTGGTGGGTGAACTGATTTCCTCGAACCGCGGCATCGGCTTTCTGATCGGCCAG
>JAYVOV010000345.1:0-6111 GCA_043757735.1 Burkholderiaceae bacterium | reverse complement strand
GGTACACGCCGTCCAGCACCAGGCAGTGAAGGTGAATGTTGAGATTGGCCGCTGAGCCAAAGCGTTGGATCAGCGTGACCGCGCCGCTGTCGGCCTCGGCTGTTGTCCCTGCACCGCGGGCCCGCTTCGCAAAAGCCGCGCAAAACCGGCCCGGGGCGCAGCGGCGCGGCAGTGCCGGAATGCTTTCCTGACCCACCCACCGGAGAGCGCTATCGCCAGCATGGTCTTCAACCGGAATCCCCGGGCGTTGCCCGGACTGCATCATGAGTGACCCGAGCACGGCATTGACGCAAGGTCCGACGGACCTCTATCTGAGCACGCACCGATGTGCTTCACCCGCGCCTTCGCCCGGCTTTTGCTGGCCGACATCACCAACGACACGCAATACCAGTACACCGGCAACGTCGTCGCGCAGGTGACGATGCCCCGGTTCCGCCGCAGGATCGCCAGGCGCAACACCTGCATCTACCACTCGCACGAAGGGGCGGTGACCTCATCCCACTGGCTGGCGAACGCCTTCGCCTGAGCCTGCGCCTGTGCCGCCATTCAGCGCAGGGTCTGCACCACCCCGAGCAGGATGAAGACGATCACCAGCCAGACGGCCCAGCCGCCGAATCGGCCCTGGCCCGGTTCCTGCCGGACCATCTCGAACCCCTTGCCAGGCTCCTGCGATTCAGGCGGCAGGTCGCCGGCCTCGCGCGCCAGGATCGCCTGGATCTCCTCGGTGCTCAGCGCCGCTTCGACATCGTCGAGCTTGATGGGCTGGAGTCTATGGCAGCCGGCCTGCGCTGCTGGGCGGCCTCCGGCGCGGACACCCGCGCCGGGCTCATCTCCCCCGGAACACCCGAGCCCAAAACATCACCCCGCGAGGGCGTGGAAACTACTGCGCATTCCATGGGTCAGTTCTGGTGAGCAGAAGTGGGTCCGTTCCGGTGAGCGCCGAGGGGCACGTGGGGGATAGGCAATTCAAACGCACTTTTTTCTCCCGACAGCCCTCTGGCAAGCCGCTGGAACACCCCCCTGATACGGTCCTTGGGTTGCGCAGCAGCCTGCTGATGATCGAGCGCAGGCCAATCCAGCTTCACCCTTGGCGAGCGCCTTCGGGTTTGCCCTGACAATCGGGTGCCAAACTGCGGCTCCGTGAAGCTCTGGCGCAACCGGTCCCCGCAGCCCTGGTCACCGGGCCGCCGAAAACGTGACGGTTGGCCAATCTCAGGGCGCTTGCAGCTGCGACCAGCGGGCTGGCGCGCGCGGCCGGCGCCCGGGCCTGCTGACCCGGGTGCGTGAGGATCTTCTCGATCACCGGCCGCTCGAGGAACGCGGCAATGATCTTCAGCGGGCCGCCGCAGTTCGGGCAGAGCTCCAGGTCGAGATCGAACACCCGCTCGAGCAGCTTGGCCCAGCTCAGCCGCACCGGCCTGGGGTGCGCGCAGCTCGCCCCGCACTGGGCAGGCGGCGCGGCCTGGGCGGGTGGCTCGGGCTCTTGCGGCACCACTTGCGGCACCACTTGCGGCACAACCTGCGCCCGCAGCTTGGCGTTGGGCGCCAGCACGCCGTGGAAGCGAATCAGGTGCAGTCTGAGCCGTGGCACCAGCGCGGCCAGCCGCTGCATGAACTCCAGCGGCGACATCACCAGGTGCGTGGTGCCGCGGTCAGCGGTTCGACTGGACGAGTGGGTCAGTGCTGGCGTGGCACAACCGGTCAATCATCACTCTTCGTCAAGCCGATCGTCATCGCTTGGAGCGTCCGGCGTACCCAAGCGCATCAGCAGCGCCTTGGCACGGGCCGGCGTCGTCCGGGCCCCGCGCGCAGTGAAGTAGCGCTCGGCTTCTGCCTGCGCGCCCACCCGCGCGGCCACTGCCGTGGCGATGAACAAGTTCATGCTGACCCCCGAGATTGAGGCCTGGCGCATCGCGGCTTTCTTCATGTCGTCCGGAAGCCGAACCTGAATTTTGCTGTTGCTCATGTCCGTAATCTCCTGACCAGGGGCCCCGGGCGTTGGGCCAAAATACCAAACGGCTCGCCCAGGGGTGCGATCGCTCCCTTTTCATCCAGAAAATGCCTGGTGTCGCTGACGTGCATGGTGTGCGGCTGGCGGGCTGCGCCTGAGTGGCTCGGACGAAAGCATGGCACAGGCGGGTTGACCCCCCTCCAGGGCTTGGTCGGTTGGCGCGGGCACCTCGACGACTTCCGGCGTGCCCTCGATGCAGCGCCGGTACACACCGTCCAGCACCAGGCAGTACAGCTTCGTGCAGGCGCGGCGGCGGCCCCGGCAACGGCCGCCGCGCCGGCCGCGGCGGCCGTAGAATGCGGCCATGTCCGACGCCATCCCGTTCTCGCTCGTGCGCCAGATGCGCGTCTCGTACCTGCCGCCGCTGATGGTCTACGTGGCCGCGGGCATCTCCGGGCTGACCGCGATCGTGGGCACCTTCTTCGTCAAGGATTACCTGGGCCTGTCGGCCGAGTTCCTGGCGGCGCTGGGTTTCTGGGCGGGCCTGCCGTGGGCGCTGAAGATGCCGCTGGGCCACGTGGTCGACCTGTTCTGGCGCTGGAAATCGCTGCTGGTATGGCTCGGTGCGGCGCTGGTCGCCGCCAGCCTGCTGATCATGATCGGCTTGCTGGCCGACCCGGCCGGCATGCGTCGCTGGGCCAGCGCCGAGACGTGGTTCGTCGGCGCCTCCCTGCTGGCGCCGATCGGCTACGTGATGCAGGACGTGGTCGCCGATGCGATGACCGTCGAGGCGGTGCCCCGCGTGGCCGACGACGGCACGCCGCTATCGGAGCCCGAGCGGCGATCGATGCACACGACGATGCAGACGCTGGGACGGGTGGCGATCATTGGCGGCGGGCTGCTGGTGTCGGCGGTCAACGTCGTGATGCTGCGCGGCGCGCAGGCGCTGCCCGAGGCCGAGCGCGTCGCGGTCTACGTGTCGATCCACCAGCTGGCGCTGCTGATCCCGGTCACGTCGGTGGCCGGCGTGCTGGTTGCGTCGTGGCTGCAGCGTCGCGAGCGTCGCCGGCTGCTCGCTGCGGGCGTAACGGCCGACGAGGTCGCGCGCCGGCTCCACGGGCACCCGCAACCCCCGCCGGTCAATGCCTGGGTGCTCGGGGGCGGCGCGCTGTTCGCGCTGGTGTCGCTGGGCGTGGGACTGGGCGATTTTGCGTTCGGGCAGGAGCTGGTGTTCGCGGCGTCGATGACCGTGATCGGCGTGCTGATGTGGCGGCTGATGCGCGAGCTGGAGCCGGACGCGCGCACCGTGCTGCTGGGCACGGCGATCGTGATCTTCGCGTTCCGCGCATTGCCCGGTCCCGGCGCGGGCTCGACCTGGTGGATGATCGATCAGCTGGGCTTCGACCAGCAGTTCCTGTCCGAGCTGTCGCTGATCGCAAGCGTACTGACGCTGGCCGGGCTGTTCGTGTTTCGCCGCTTCATGGCCGAACGGTCGATCTACCACGTGGTCGGGGTACTGACCGTGGCCGGCACGCTGCTCGCGCTGCCGATCCTGGGCATGGTCCACGGGCTGCATGAGTGGACCGCCGCGCGCACCGGCGGGGTCGTCGATGCGCGCTTCATCGCGCTGATGGACACCGCGCTCGAGTCGCCGCTGGGCCAGATTGCGATGGTGCCGATGCTGGCGTGGATCGCGAACTCCGCGCCCGAGAAGCTCAAGGCGACGTTCTTCGCGGTGATGGCCTCGTTCACCAACCTGGCGCTGTCGGCCTCGCAGCTGGGCACCAAGTGGCTGAACCAGGTGTTCGTGGTGACACGCGAGGTCAAGGATGCGGCCAGCGCCGCGGTCAAGGTGCCCGCCGACTACAGCCAGTTCGGCGACCTGCTGGCCACGACGACCGTGCTGGGCTTCGTGCTGCCGCTGGCGGCGATCGCGCTGGTCCGGCTTGCACGACTGCGCAGCGGCTGACGGCCTCATTGCGGTGCCGTCGGCCGCGCAATGGCCTACGCCGCCGGCCGCTCTGTCGGTCGCGCTGACTATCGCTGACGATCGCCCGGGGCCGCGCGGATGTACGCTGGCTGCACCCCGAACACGGCACCCGACGCGCTTGCATCGGTCTTTGGACTCAGCTGCGAGGTGGAGCACCCGCTCACCCCCGCGGTACAGCCAAGCCACGGGCACCCATCTGTGACAAGCAGGTGGGGCGGGCGGCGGCTTGAGGGCGGGCCGAACGGTTCAGATCTTTCGAACCCAGTTCTCGAGGATCAAGCCGTCGACGCGCTCGAAGTGGCGAACGTTGTCCGTCACGAGAATCGCCCCGGTCGCCAATGCGTGCGCCGCGATCATCTCGTCGAAATCGCCGATTCTCGCGCCTTTCAGTTTCAGGTGCGCACGCAGGCGCCCGTGCTGGTCCGCGGCCGCTTCATCCCAGGGTGCTGCCGAGGCCGCCTGCAAGAACGCTTCGACGACTCTGGCAAGACGAGCTGCGTCGGGCTTGAGCGCAACCCCGTAGCGCAGTTCTGAACGCGTGATCGCAGAAATACACCAGTGCTCGGGTTCGAGCTGGGCCAGCCGGGCGTCGACCGGCGCACAGCCTCGGATGGCGGCACTCACCGTGTTGGTGTCGAGCATGTAAAGGATCATCGATCCCGCCAGTCAACGGGGTCGCGCTCCTGGGTACCCTGATCCCGATCCGCGAGAAAATCCTCTGGCACAGGATCGAGCGCTTCGCGTACGAGCATGAATTCTCGCCAGGTGCTTCTCGGCCGGGTCGACAGGATGACGTCGCCGGTCCGGTCATCGCGCCGGATGAAGACCTCGTTTGCCTTGAACCGGAATTCGGCCGGCAGGCGCACCGCCTGAGAGCCGCCATTATCGAACAGCTTCGCCGTCCTGATGGTCATCAGGGACTCCCGGGGGCAACAATATATATACTCCAGTATATACTGCTTGCCCCCGAGATCGGCGAACTTCCTCGTCATAACAGTTGCACGTGCAACTTTCGACCGACCAGTGCGGCCGCCCTTTGCAGGGTCGACAAAGTCACGTCACTCGCGGGATCGAGCAGTCGGTCCACTTGTGAGCGGCTTGTCTTCTTGATGATCCTGTGCAGGGCGACCAGCACACCATCGTGAAGACAGAACTAGACACGCGCAATTCTTTGGGGTCCCAAGGGCAGTGCGGACTTCCCAGAGCCCCTGCCCCATCGGCCGGCACAGCGGCATGCCGACGGGCCAGCGCCACTGCACACGCATCAGGTCGCGGCCCACCTCGTGGCGCTCCGGGATCTCGAGGCTCAAGAGCCATTCCCGGACCGGTTCGTTGCCCGAGGCAAACAACCCATAACCGTCACCTTGTCCTACCTGGAGCGGCTTCGGTTTGCCGAAACTGGTTCGCGACTCTTTTAATCGCTGCCGCGTATTCGTACGCAAAATCGGCGCAAGGCTCGCTTCGGTCAATCTCCAAAGGTGGGCAGCGGGAAGTCTATCCGCTCATCCGCGCGAGCGACCCGCGTCGTCTTGATCGGCCCGCGCGCGACAAACAATGCGGTAAACGTGTGCAAGGAATTGAGTTTCTCCAAAGGCACGCGATCGAACAGGAAGTCATTTTCTGTCACCACCGTCTCATCGGGCGTGTTCGCAAAATTGAGCGCAATCTTGTCGCTCGAATAGCTATGCCTGTACGGCACCACCTCTTCGTAATATCGGCTCAATGCCGAACACCACTGATGCGGGGACCAATGATTGACGTGATGCGGATTGCTTAAATCGTCATCCAAACGCGCTTGACTGACTATCGGCGGAACCGCAAAAATAAGCACGCCGTCCGGCCTCAGGCAGTGCACACTGCCTCGAAGAAAACCGCCGACGTCATCGACGTGCTCGACCACATTCGAGCTAAATATCACGTCGAAACCGGATTCCGGCAGATTCTCACCGACCCGAGAGATATCGCCGTGGTGGTAGACGAGATTTCGCAGTGGGAAATGCGCACGGCTGAATTGCACCGCGCGATCATCGAATTCCACCGCCGTCACTTGTCGAGCGCCGCTGCGGGCTAGGTAGTCGGGCATGCAAAATTGATCCAGCCAGCACAGTTTCTCCGCGAAGCCATCCTCGACCGCGATGCAGTCAAGCACTGATTCGCTCGATACGCTGCC
>JAYVOV010000344.1:0-6145 GCA_043757735.1 Burkholderiaceae bacterium | reverse complement strand
ATCGGCGCTGCCTGTGCAGGCCGTCAAGCCCGGCAGCGCCGACGCGCAGGCGCCGGTCTGTTCGCCACCGCACCGTGGGGTAGTCTTACCGTGTCAGTGCAAGCTCGGCGGGCTGGGAGGCCGCAGTTGCTGTAACAAATTGGTAGCGCTAAGCCCGTTTTTTGGCATGGTCTGATGAGCGTTTTTGTGAGTTTTCATGGAATTGAACCTGTTGTAACTCTCTGATGAATATTGATAAACCCGCAATTTTCAGTCCTTGGCGCTTCTGCGTTGCGCCCATGATGGATTGGACCGACCGTCATTGCAGGTTCTTCCACCGACTGCTGAGCCGGCATACGCGCCTGTATACCGAGATGGTCACCACCGGGGCGCTGCTGCACGGCGACGTGCCTCGGCACCTTGATTTCAACGCGGCGGAACATCCGCTGGCGCTGCAATTGGGCGGCAGCGAGCCGGGCGATCTCGCGCAATGCGCCCGCCTCGGCCGCGAGTGGGGCTATGACGAGATCAATCTCAACTGCGGCTGCCCGAGCGAACGGGTGCAGCGAGGCGCATTCGGCGCCTGCCTGATGGCCGAACCCGCACTGGTGCGCGACTGTGTGGCGGCAATGTGCGATGCCACCGACATCGCAGTGACCGTCAAGCACCGGATCGGCATCGACAAGACCGAGTCTTATGCCTTCGTTCGCGACTTCATCGGCGAGGTGTCCCGGGGCGGCGCGCGGGTGTTCATCGTGCACGCGCGCAACGCCTGGCTCAAAGGGCTCTCGCCAAAGGAAAACCGCGAAGTGCCGCCGCTGCGCTACACGCTCGTGCATCGCCTGAAGACCGATTTCCCCGATCTGGAGATCGTGCTCAACGGGGGGCTGACGACGCTGCAGGATTCGCTGGTGCATCTGCCGGCTGGCGAAGCCGATGCGGGCGTGGGCAATGCGGGCGTGGGCAATGCGGAGATTGAACCGCTGCTCGATGGGGTGATGATCGGTCGCGAGGCCTACCACCATCCCTGGCTGCTGGCGCAGGTCGATCCGCGGCTGTTCGGCGAACCTGCGCCGGTTGCAGATAGGGCTGTGGTCATCGAAGCCATCAGCGCCTATGCATGCGCCCACGTTGCCAGGGGAGGGCGGGTGCGCGACATCACGCGCCACATTCTGGGGCTGTACAACGGCCTGCCGGGTGCAAGGCGCTGGCGTCAGAAGCTGTCTGACGCGTCATTGCTTGCGGCGAACGACTGGCGATTGATCGAGCAGGCCGCCGGTCTGGTTCAGAGCGCCACGATCCGCGCGAACTGAGCGGGCGATTTTCGGACTGCACGACGCCACAACCGGCCGCGCGAACTGACAACGCCACCTGATCTCTGCCCGAGCCGGGCGCCTGCTCAATCGGGCACCTCCAGCCCGATCCGGCTGGCGGCGATCACCGCCTGGGTGCGATTGCGAACGCCCAGGGCCCTCAGCACCGCGCTGACGTGGACCTTGACGGTGCCCTCGGCCAGGCGAAGTTGCCGGCAGATGAGCTTGTTAGGCAGTCCGCGCAGGAGGAGTCTCAGGACATCGATCTGCCGGTCGGTCAGGCCAAGATGGCGAGGGTCTGCGGGTCTGATGAGCCGGGCCTCGAGCCGCAACCGGCCATTGGCCTGCAGGTTGAGAACTTCCGGGGGCACGTAGGGGCAGCCTGAGTTGATGAGACGCAGGGCGTTGAGCACCCCGTCATAGCTGTGGGTCTTGGTGATGTACCCGATCGCGCCGGCCTCGAGGCAGCGCAGGATGGTGGGCGGGTCGTCTTTGGCGGAAAACACCGCGACCGGGGATTCGGGCCGCTGCAGGCGCAGGCGGGAAAGAACGTCTGGCCCATTGGCATCGGCCAGGTGCAGGTCGGCCACGACCAGGTCGGGCGGCGGGCCCAGGCGCAGGGCCGACAGAGCCTGCTCGAGGCGGTGGGTGAGCACGATGCGCCCGCCCGGCTCGAGTTCAGCAAGCATCTGCACCAGTGCGGTGTGGACAAAGGGGTGGTCATCGAGAATCAGGAAATGTCGGGCCATGCTGTGTCTCCTCCTTGTGGGCGGTCGGTGGGGCCGCCTTTCGCGTTAAGGTAACGGGGCCGTCATGAGCCTGTAAAGTAGGTCCGTTGGATGATGTATGCCGAATCAGTGTCGGCGCGGGGATCTAAGGGTTCGGACAGTGTTCAGATGGCCAGCATCTGCTCCAGCTGACGCAGTCCGTCCTGGCTCGCGATCACGATCAGCACATCGCCAGGCGCAATGGTCTCGCCCGCCAGCAGCCGCTGCGGCACCGCCACTTCTTCGACCGACAAGGGGCCGCCGGAGCGCCGCAGCTCGTCGCCCAGCGAGACCAGTTGCGGGCGCACCATCAGCGACGCGATGCGGTGCCCGCCGGTGAAGTCCGGCGAGACGATTTCGTCGGCGCCGGCGCGCATCGCGTTCGAGTCATCGTGCCGATGCCCAGGAACGCGATCAGCATGGTGAGCAGGCGCCCGCCAGGGCGCCCGGTGAGGTCGACCACTTCGGCATAGCCGATCGTGGCGACGGTGATGAAGGTCATGTAGAGCGCATCGACAACGCTGGTGCCCGGCGGGCCGATCCACAGATACCCGGCCGTGCCCAGAAGGTGGATCGCGGCCAATACAAGGAGCGCGCCCACGATGCGCCGGAAATGCCTGCTCTCGAAAAAGATCGACGCCAGCGTGAACCTGTCGGAGCGCCTGCCGCTTCAGGCGATCGGCGCCGCCGCCGCCGCCTGAAGCAGCCGCCGCTCACGCGCGTAGGCGAGGAGTCCGACGAAGGCGATCAGGGCGAGTGCGATCTCGATCATCGCGAGCTGGGCCGACAGCCCCTTGTCGCTGACCGCGCGCACCAGACCTTCGCACAGGTACAGCAGTATGGCCATGCTCCAGGCCTGATAGGCGCGCACACGATCGGCGCGCAGCGCAGGCAGGCTGAGCACGAGCGGCAGCACCTTGAGCGCCAGCAGCGAGCCGCCCGGTCGCAGAGGCGCGAGCCAGAACTCCCAAGCCAGGCCCAGCGCGACGAGTGCGACGAAACTCGCCAGCACCATCAGCCGGGATGTGCGCAAAATGGTGGTGGTGGCGGCAGGTATCGGGGGCGCAGGCGAGGCGGCCGAAGCGGCGGGATCGAGGGACATGGTCCGTATCATAGCCAGGCATGCCAGCCACTCCGATGATACTTGTCAGTCGTCTGCGTGATCTGACGCGCCTGCGCGAGGCATTGGTGAAGTTTCTGTCGGCCAACCTGTTCGTGCCGAGCTTCTCCAAGACGGTCGTTCGCTACCTCAACCAGTTTGCGGCCAAGGCGAGCGAGCTTTCGCTGATCGGTGGGCTGTTCGCGGCACTGGCGCTGGAACTTCTCAAGCGGGCACTGGGCTTGCAGATGGCCCGCCGGCCCACCTACACCATCGTGTACGGCGCTTGTCCGGGCTCGGGTATCTGCAGCGTCACTGGCGTCTCGACGCACCAGCGCCAGCGGTGCAGGCCGGCGGCAATGGCCCGGATGCGCGGGCGCAACCGCCGGAGAGCGACGGGGCGCGTGCAGAATCGCCTGTCTGGCGCGCCTGACCCGCGGTTTCAGGCGCCGACGCCCGCGCCCTGCCGAAGCGGACCGAGAAAGCCGACCAGCGCTTTCAGAACGCCCTCGGGCTGCTCTGCCATCAATTGGTGCCCGCAGCGCGGCAGGTGCACTGTGCGGCTTTCCGGCAGCGCCTGCTGCAGCAGACGGGCTGCCTTGGGTGGGGTCATCTGATCGCCATCGCCGAGCACGAACAGAACCGGGCAGCGCACCTGCGCGGCCCGCGCCTGGCCGCCCGCGTAGCTGTTGCAGGCGTTGAAGTCGGTGAGCAGGACGCCGGGGCGCTGTCGCTCCATCAGTCGGCGGCCTTCATTGAACACGCTGAAGCCCGGCCCGGGGTTGCCGGGGCGGTGCGTGACGCCGCTGAACGACCATTGATTGATCATGTCGAAGGCGCGGGCTTCGTCATCGCGAGCCGCCTGCAGCAATGCATCAGCCACCTTCATCGGATAGGCTGAACCGACCAAGGCGATGGCGCTGACCTGTGCGGGCTGGGCGCCTGCCGCTTCAAGCGCGACCAGCGAGCCCATGCTGTGACCGACGATTGCCACGCGCGAAACGCCCGCCGCTCGGATGGCCCGCACGACCCAGTCGGCCATTGCCTCGACTGTGTCGAGCGGGGCGCCTGCGCTGCGGCCGTGCCCGGGGAGATCCCAGGCGAGCACGCCGAAGCCATGATGAGCCAGGTAGCGCGACTGCAGGCACCAGACACTGTGATCGTTTTGTGCGCCGTGCACGAACGCCACGCTGGGCAGGGCGGGGTTGAAGGGTTTGCCGCCGCTGTAGGCGTAGGCTGCCTTGCCATCGATGGTGATCTGCATGGTCAGCCTTTCTCGGCGGCGCGAAAGGCGCGTTTGAGGTCGCCGATCAGGTCCTCGCTGTCTTCCAGGCCTACCGACAGGCGCAGGGTGCCCTCGCCGATGCCGGCGGCCTTCAGTGCTGCCGCGTCCATCCGGAAGTGGGTGGTCGAGGCCGGGTGAATGACCAGCGAACGCGCGTCGCCGACGTTGGCGAGGTGCGAAAACACCTGCAGTGCCTCGACGAAACGGCGCCCGGCGGCGCGATCGCCGTTGAGTTCGAAGCTGAAAACGGCGCCGGCGCCGCGCGGCATCAGGCGCTGCGCCAGCGCGTGATCGGGGTGCGAGGCCAGACCCGGGTGCGACACCCGGCTGACCTGGGGGTGGGCTTCGAGGAACCGTGCCACCGTCAGGGCGTTCTCGACATGGCGGGCCATGCGCAGCGACAGGGTTTCGACACCCTGCAGGATCTGGAAGGCATTCATCGGGCTCATGCAGGCGCCGAAATCACGCAGCCCCTCGCGCCGGGCGCGCAGCAGAAAAGGGGCGACTGTGGACTCTTCTGCGAAGACCATGCCATGGAAACCGTCGTAGGGTTCTGTGAGCTCCGGGAATTTGCCGCTGGCCACCCAGTCGAAACGGCCGGAGTCGACCAGCAGTCCGCCCACTACGGTGCCATGGCCGCAAAGAAACTTGGTCGCCGAGTGATAGATCAGGTCGGCGCCGTGATCGAAGGGGCGGATCAGCCAGGGCGTGGTGAAGGTGGAGTCGACCAGCAGCGGCACGCCGTGACTGTGCGCGATGTCGGCCACCACCGGGATGTCGAGCACGTCCAGCCCCGGGTTGCCCAAGGTTTCGCCGAACAGCATCCGGGTATTGGGGCGCAGCGCGGCGCGCCAGGCATCCGGATTGCGTGGATCGACGAATGTGGTTTCGATGCCGAAGCGCGCGAGCGTGTAATGCAAAAGATTGTGCGAGCCGCCGTAAAGCGCGCGCGAGGCGACGATGTGCGAACCAGCGCCGGCCAGAGTGGCCACGGCCAAGTGAAAAGCAGCTTGCCCGCTGGCCGTGGCGATGGCGCCGACCCCGCGTTCGAGCGCGGCGATCCGTTCTTCGAGCACCGCCACCGTGGGGTTGCTGATGCGCGAATAGACATGCCCGCCCTGCTCCATGTTGAACAGGGCTGCCGCCTGATCTGAATCGCGGAAGACGAAGGCGGTTGTGAGGTAGATCGGGGTGGCTCGGGCACCATGATCGCTGTCGGGCAGGGCGCCCGCATGGAGCGACAGGGTGTCGAATCCTTGGTAGTCACGTTGGCTCATGGTATGACTCTAGCACGGGCCCTGAGCCGATCCGAACGGCGGCCGCACTGCCGTCCAGGCGGGCCGGCAAGGGCCGCGCGCGACGCTGGTTGGTGGGGCGGATGCGACAGACAGGCTTGGGTTTGCGGCCGATGAAAGGGACAATGAGTTCTGCGTAGTTTGCCCCGGGGACGGAATCTCATGGAAGACAAGCCCTTATTTCGGGTCGGCGCCGCCGGCCTCGATCCGCGCGACAGCCGCCTGATCGAGATCGTTTTCAAGCACAGCCAGTACAACAAGTACGAATACCAGCTCACCAGCAGCCTCGAGCACGGTGCGGTCGATATTCTCATCGTCAACTCGGTCGAGCCCGAGGGGCTGCAGGCGCTTGCACTGATTCGCAGCACCGGTCGGACCATACCGGTGATCGCGGCGGTGCCGCGCGG
>JAYVOV010000343.1:0-6145 GCA_043757735.1 Burkholderiaceae bacterium | reverse complement strand
CAATTGCGCCACCGGCGCCCCGCCCCTGACCATCCGCTCGCGGAATTCGGCCACCTTGGCGGCCGGCATGACCAGTGCACTGCCGTGCCCCTGCACCTGACTGGTGTTCAGGGCAATGGAGGTGCCGATGTGCCCGGGCATGACCACCGCGCATTTCACATGGGGCGCGTTCAGGCGCAGGTCGGTGATGAGCGCTTCCGTGAAGCCCTTGACGGCGAACTTCGCGGCCGAGTACGCGGTATGCGAAACGCCAGGGCCGAGTGCGGCCCAAAAGCCGTTCACGCTGCTGACGTTGACGATGTAACCCATGCTGCTCGCGACCAGCATCGGCATGAAGGCACGCGCACCGTGATAGACACCAAACCAGCACACGCCGAAGGTGCGTTCCCACTCGGCCCGGTCGCCATTGACGAACCCGCCGCCACTGCCGATACCTGCGTTGTTGAACAGCAGATTGATGTGTGAAGTCTGATGGGCAGCCATGACCGCATCGCGAAAGGCGAGCACGTCCGCCTCGCAGCTCACGTCGGCGCGAAACGTGGTGACGCGCGTGCCGGCTGGTGCATCGGCCAGGCACAGCTCGCGCGTCTGCCCCATGTTCTCCTCGGAGACATCGCACAACGACACATGCACGCCGGCGGCACTGAGCTGGCGCGACAAGGCGCGCCCGATGCCGCTACCGCCCCCTGTGACCACTGCGATCTGATTGCTCTTGATTTCCATTGTCAGCTCCTGATACCGATTGAATTGATTCGATTTATCGAAAAATACGGCGGGATCGATCAGTTGCGCGACGGCTCAGACGCAAGGCGGTGGTGGCGCGAACGCAAAGCCCATCTGCTCCAGGCGCTGCGCAAGTTGAATGGTGCGCAGATCGCCATAGGCCGGACCGATGATCTGGACGCCGATGGGCAGCCCGTCCGGCCCTGACCCGCCGGGAATCACGGTGCCTGGCAGGTAGGCGACGCCGGCGAGGCCGGCCCAGAAAGTCTGACTGAAGTACGGGTGCGGCTGCCCGTCGATCGCGATGCTGCGTTCGCCGACTGGGGCGTGGTCATGAGGGAAGGCGGTGGTTGGCATGATCGGCGTGATCAGAAAATCGTGTTTCTGAAAAAACGCGTTCCAAGCCCAGCGGATTTTTGTTCGAGCCTCGTTCAAGCGCGCCCAGTCGCGAGCGCGCATCGTCTGCCAGCGCACCTGCTGAGCACCAGCCCGCGTGTCGCCGGGGTCGAGCATATCGGCATGCCTGGTCAATTCGGCAAACGCCTCGTCGGGCATGCGCGCAGACATCGCCGACGCCAGCAGCGCGGAGAAAACCTCGTGACTATGCTCGGCGTTGAACGCAGGCCTTGCTGCGTCATCGATCTGCGCACCCTGCCCTGCCAGCGCGGTGGCAACCGCATCCACCCGGGCCGCCACCGCGGCCGATGACGGACAGATTGCATCGGTCTTCCAGACCGCCACCCGCAAGCCCGACAAGGGCCCCTCGAGCACCGGCAGATCGAGCTGCAGGCCAGCAGACTCCAGAGAATCAGGGCCCATCATGAGGCGCAGCGCCATCTCCAGGTCGAGCGCCGAACGCGCGAGCGGTCCGATCACCGAGATATCGGTGGATGTCAGCACGCCGCCCAGCGCATGACCACGCATCGGCACCAGATTCCAGGTCGGCTTGTGGCCGAAGACACCGCAGAAGTGGGCCGGGTTGCGGATCGATCCGCCAATGTCGCTGCCGATCTCCAGGCCGGTGAGCCCGGCGGCCAGCGCAGCGGCCGATCCGCCCGACGAGCCGCCCGGCGTGCGCCCCGGGTGCCAGGGGTTATTGGTCGTCCCGTAAATTTCGTTATAACTTTGGAAGTCCGCCAGCCGGATCGGCACGTTGGTCTTGCCGAAGATGTTGGCGCCCGCGGCCTTGAGCCGCTGCACCGCCAGCGCATCTTGCTGCGCAATGCTGCCGCGCAGCTCCGGAATGCCCCAGGTGGTCGGCATGCCCCCCAGGTCGTAGCTTTCCTTGATGGTCATCGGCACGCCATGCAGCGGCCCCAGGGCCGCGCCGGCGGCCCGCGCCGCATCGGCCGCATCGGCGCGCCCGCGCGCACCTTCACGATCTTGTTGAATGATCGCGTTCAAATCCGGGTTGTAGAGATCGACCCGCGCCAGAAAATGTTCCAGCAGTTCGCGGGCACTGATCCGGCCCTCGCGGATGTCGCGAGCCAGCGATGCTGCCGACTGAAAATGAATGTCTGCCATGAGGGTCATCTCCGATGGGTGAGGTAGTGTTCGTTGACGCAGTTTTTGAGCCTGCCGTCGCGCAGGTATCTCGCCGCGACATGCGCCGATATCGAACGCATGTCGCGCGCGCTTTCCGGGGTGCCGTGGCGTCCCCAGCGGGCAATGACGATGGTGTCGAACCCGACCCCTGGCCGCACATGGATGCGGCAGCGCGGCATCTTGGCAATGATTTCATCGGGCAGATCCGGGCCGCCGACGATGCCGTCAGCCAGCGCCCAGATTTCATCGCTGACCTGATCGACGCCCAGGCTGAAGTGCGGCGTGACGCCCGGGCTCAAGCCTTCGGTTTCGATGTGGAGATTGCCGGCCCAGCGGACCGCTGGCCAAAGAACGTGCAGAGTCATGATGGTCGGCGAAGATTCAACGGATGGCGGAAACGGCGGATCGGAAAAGCCGAAAACGGGCCAGCGAGTATCGCTCAAGCGAGCGCCGCGACACAGTACAAATCGGCGCACACCGGTTGGATCAGCCTGTCCCGAAACGCCGGGCGTCGCCATTTCGCGCGCCAGCCCGCACAATCGATTTCCCTCGCATCGCGCCGCCGATCCGCGCTGCGCTATCGGCTGCGGGTGGCAACCCACGACAGAAAGCCCAAAGATGGCAAGTGACATTCTGACCCTTCAGGAACTCGTGAAGCAGGCGCGCGGGCAGTTGTCGCGGGGCGACTGGGACTACCTGATGGGTGGCGCAGAGAGCGAAACCTCGCTCAAGCGCAATCGCCTCGCCTTCGACCGGCTCGCGCTGAAGGCGCGCGTGATGAACGATGTCTCGCAGGTGCAGGTTCGACGCGCGCTGCTGGGCCTCGATCAGCGCATGCCGGTGCTGCTCGCGCCGATCGGCTCGCTGCAGGTCTTCGAAGCGGGCGGCGCCCTGTCGGTGGCTCACGCCGCCGGCGAGTTCGGCGTGTTTCAGATTCTGAGTTCAGTCTGCCTGCCGGATTTCGAGAGCCTGGCCCGCGACTGCGCCAACCCCAAGATCTACCAGCTCTACGCGCATGGTGATGAAGCTTGGGTGATGGACATCATCGGCCGGGCCCAGGCCGCCGGCTACCAGGGGTTCTGCCTGACGGTCGACACCCAGGTGTACAGCCGCCGCGAGCGCGATCTGGTCAAGCGCTATGTGCCGGCCGCAGCGCGGCGCGCCGGGTTTGCGCACAATCAGCCGCGTGCCACCACCCTGCAGGCTTCGCTCAGCTGGGATCTGGTCAAACGCATCAAAGACCGCTTTACCATCCCGCTGATCCTCAAGGGCATCGCCTGTGCAGAAGATGCCGACCTGGCCGCCGGCCATGGCGTCGACGTCGTCTACGTCTCCAACCATGGCGGGCGTCAGCTCGACCAGGGACGCGGCACCCTCGACACGCTGCCGGAGGTGGTGGACGCGGTTGCAGGCCGGGCAAAAGTGCTGGTCGATGGCGGCATCTTGCGGGGCACCGATGTCTTGAAGGCGCTCGCCCTCGGCGCCGACGCGGTCGGCATCGGCCGGCTTCAGGGCCTGGCACTGGCCGCCGGCGGCATCCCGGCCGTGCAGCGCATGCTGGAACTGCTCGAGATCGAAATCCGCACCAACCTGGCACTGATGGGCTTGTCCTCTATTGACCAGCTGCACCCCGGCAGCGTGCTGCCGGCCGAACCCGTGGTCCGCCCTCATGTGCTCAGCGGCTTTCCGCACCTCGACGAATATTGAGACGGGTTCGGCAGATTTCCGCACCTCGATGCCTATTCAGCCCCGCCACTTTCCATTGGAGAATCAACCATGCTCGACCTGACCGATGCCCTGATTGCCGAACTGCAGTCAATGGACACACCCACCGTGTGCAATGCGCTCGAACTGCTGATTCCCAAGCGCCGGGGCTATGGCTACACCACGGAGCCCCTGGTCTGCACACGCCCCGGACTCAAGCCGATGGTCGGGATCGCGCGGACCGCCACGATCCGCAGCGCCCATCCCAGCGATTTGAGCGCCGAGGCCGCAGCGCAGCTCTCTGACGCGTACTACGAGTACATCGACAAGGGCGGCAAACCAAGCGTCATCGTGATCCAGGACATCGATGAAAACCGCGGCTACGGCGCCTACTGGGGCGAAGTGAACAGCTCGATCCACAGCGGCTTCGGCTGTCTCGGCCTGATCACCGACGGCAGTGTGCGTGACCTGCCGGAGATCGCGCCTGGCTTCCAGATGCTGGCCGGCCGGGTCGGCCCGTCGCACGCGTACGTGCACATCGTGGACTTCTCGCGGCCGATCAATGTCGCCGGCATGCGGGTAAGCGACGGCGATCTGATCCACGCCGATCAGCACGGGGCGGTGGTGATTCCCCATGAGGTGGCGACGAAGGTCAAGGCGGCCGCCGAACAGGTCATTCGACGCGAGCGCGTGATCATCGACGCCGCACGCCAGCCTGGATTCAACATCGAGACGCTGCGGGCCGCCCGCGGACGGGCGGCAGAGATTCACTAAAACGCGGTCGGCGCTCGCTTGTGCGAGCCCGTCAGGCTTTCGAATCGAGGATCGACGCATTCACGAGGGTGCGCAGTTCGCGGCGAATCGGATACAGATTCGACGGCATGAACTGCGTCAGAAACACCACGCTCACCTCTTCCACCGGGTCGATCCAGAAGGCGGTCGATGCAGCGCCGCCCCACCAGTACTCGCCCATCGAGCCGGTGATCTGCGTCTTCGCGACATTGGTTGTCATTGCAAAACCGAGGCCGAAACCCACGCCCTGATAGATTGCCTCCGAGAACATCGAGATCGAGAGATCGGAGAGATCTTTCCCGCCGGGCAGGTGATTGGCGCGCATGAGCGCGACCGTCTTGGGGCCGAGCAGGCGCACATCGCCCGACACCCCGCCCAGCCGCATCGCCTCGCAGAAACGGAGGTAGTCGCTGGCAGTCGAGACCAGTCCGCCGCCGCCCGATGGCGCGGCCGGCGGCTCGCGAAAGGTTCGACCGGTCAGGGGGACGAGCTTGCCCTGCGGGCCATTGAGATAACACTGAGCGAACCGATTGGCCTTTTCATCCGGAACATAAAACGCGGTATCGACCATGCCCAGGGGCTCGAAGATGCGCTGGCGCAGAAAGTCTTCGAACGGTATGCCCGAGATTTTGCCGACCAGATACCCGAGCACATCGGTGGACACCGAATAGTTCCAGGCGGTGCCCGGCGAGAACTCCAGCGGCATCTGACCCAGCGCGCTGATGAAGCCTTCCAGGCTTTCCTTCTGCTCGAAGGGGTCGACCTTGCACTGGCGATAGGCGGCATCGACGGGGGAGCGGGTCTGGAACCCGTAGGTCAGCCCCGAGGTATGCCGCAGCAGATCGAGCATGCGCATCGGCGAGTCAGTGCGGCGGGTCTGGAATGCGCCCGGCAGACCGGCGACATAGACACCCAGGTCGCGCCATTCGGGAATGAAGCGATGAACCGGATCGTCCAGGGCCACGAGCCCTTCTTCGACCAGCATCATGAAAGCGACGCTGGTGATCGGTTTGGTCATCGAGTAGATGCGCACGATCGAGTCTTCAGCCAGCGGCGCGCCAGTCTCCAGCGACGCCTTGCCGAGCACGGTCTGGTAAATCACGTGACCATCACGCGCAACGCGCACGAGCGCACACGGCAGGCGGCCGGTATCGATGTAACGCTCGGCCAGGAACCGGTCCAGGCGGGACAGCCGCTTCGAGCACATGCCTACCGCTTCGGGCTTCATCATTTTGTCCATCTTCGTTCGTTGATCGATGCGCGAGCTTGCCTGATCGGAGCGGTCACCCGCAAGCGCGAGTTGCCGGCATCGCAGCGACGGCAATGCCAGCAATGATCAGGCCGGGCCGCCGATCAGGCGGGTCGCATACGGCAGCGCCGA
>JAYVOV010000342.1:0-23309 GCA_043757735.1 Burkholderiaceae bacterium | reverse complement strand
GCGTTCGGTACCAGACGAAGCCCAGGAACAGCGCCCAGGCGAACTCGACCGGATAGCCATGGTCTTTCATGGCCTTGATTTCAAGGGTGCCCAGGCCACCCGCGTCGGCCACCGCGGTGCCTGACATGCCGGCGAACACCACTGAGCCCAGCACGTTGACGTGGCCCAGCCCGCCCTTGAGCCAGCCGACCAGCGCCAGCGCGAAGTTGTAGATGCGGTTGGTGATGCCGGCGGAATTCATCGGCAGGTCGACCACGGTCATTTTCAGGTTCTCCATCTTGGGCACCCGTTGCAGGCCAAGCCAGGTGAGGCAGCCGAAAAACCCGATCCGGACCAGATCGACAAAAGTCGACATGACTCGGCCCACCGGTGCGGGCAGATAGCGATAGATGAACTCGACATGGATATGGTTGTTGCGTCTTACCGCCATCGACGCGCCGACGAAGGTCACGACGATCAGCCGGTAGCGCGCGATCTCCTCGGTCCAGGCGGCGGAGTCGGAGAGCACGTAGCGGGTGAAGAACTGGTAGAAAACGTCGAGCGCCAGCAACGCGAAAAAAACCAGCGTCAGCCAGTCTTCCCATGTGTACCCGGACAGATCGATCGGGGCGTCGGTGGCATGAAATCGTCCTCACTCGTCCAAGACCGGGTCTTCGTCACGCATGGCGTCTGCTCGATGGGCCGTCTCGGCCCGACAAAGGAAGGTTCGCGACCGGCTTCTCAGCCGGTGTGTCTTGCGGACTGCGGCGCCAATGCCACTGCTCGGTTCAAGCCGCCAATGCGGCGGCTCGGTTCAAGCACCGCCTGCTGCAAACCCGCGCGATCGACCGGCACGATATTCAGGCCCTTCTTCTTGAACTCGTCGGTGAGCTCGGCCCAGACGTGACGGCCGATCTGCGTGACCAGGCCATCGATGATGTGACCGGTCAGCATGATGTGTTTTTGCACTTCATAGCACTTCTTGGCTTCGATGGCGGTGAGCGGGTTCTCCTGGGCCTCCACGGTGCCGCTTTGCAGCGCCAGATACACCTCGGCGAAGGCGATGGGGGTGGGGTTGGCGCGATAGGCGTCGATCATTTCCTTGAAGACATCGCTCTTGGAATACGCGAGCAGGTGATCGACGACATCGGTGATGGTGATGTGCGCGGCCCCGGCCAGTCGTGCCGCGAGCACCATCATGCAGCCGATGGCGCCGATGGCGCCGATGGCGCCGCTGGCGGTGATGAGCACGCGCCGGCCCAGCAGGGGCCCGGCGCGACTGGCCGAATGCAGGGCGACCGAGAAGGGCTCGGACAGGGCGATCTCGCCGAGCGAGACATCAGCCAGTGTGCCGGCGGGCAGGGATACACACTGGCGACGCGGCATCACGGAGTATTCGCTGAACATGCCCTGCATGTGCGGGAATACGCTGGCGCTGCCCAGGAAGCGCATATTGGCGCACAGGTTCTCGCGGCCTTCGCGGCAGGCGGCGCAGTGACCGCAGGGGCGCGATGGGTTGATCGCGATGCGCTCGCCGATTGCCAGGCCGGCAGCACCCTCGCCGAGTGCGGCGACCCCGCCCGATGCCTCATGTCCTGGCGTGAGCGGTTCGCGGATCATGAAATTTCCGACCCGACCGTGGAAATAATAGTGCATGTCGGAGCTGCAGATACCTGCCGCGCCCAGACGCACCAGGACTTCGCCTGGGCCCGGTTGCGGTACCGGCACTTCGTGCACACGCAGGTTTTGCGCCGCATGGATTTTGCACGCGCGCATCGATTGCTGCATCGGCGGGCTTCCGGGGAGCTTTGTTTTGGTTGGCTGATCGGGCAGCTGATTGTTCAGAAAACTAGTATACTAGTGTACATGATTGCAACCAATCAAGAGATCGTCCTCGTTTCCCGTCGACCGGGAGAAGGGCCACGGCGCATCCGCCCGGACATCTATCAGCAGTTGCGCGAGCGCATCGTCAGCGTCGAACTGGCACCCGGCGCGGCGCTCTCTGAGGCGCGCATTGCCGAGGGCTTCGGCGTCAGCCGGACGCCAGTCCGCGAGGCGTTCAAGAAGCTGGCCGAAGACGGTTTTCTGGATGTCATTCCGCAGGTCGGCACCTTCGTTTCGCGGATCGATCTGCAGGCGGTTCGCGACAACCATTTCATCCGCGAAACGCTCGAGTGCCGCATCGTCGAACTCGCTGCGGCACGTGTCGATGCGCCAGCGCGCAAACTGCTGCGCGGAAATCTTGCCGAGCAGTCGGCGACAGTCGCGCTGGGCGATCCTGCCGCCTTCTTCAAGGCCGACGAGACAATGCATCTGCTGTTCGCGCGCACCGCCGGCCATGAAAACGCGTGGCATGTCATCCACCAGGCGAAGTCGCAATTGGACCGGGTGCGTCGACTGTCGCTGGCCGATCCCGGACGTTTGCGGCGACGCCTGAAAGAGCATCGCGCCATCGTCGCCTGTGTGGTCGCGGGTGATGGCGCCAGCGCCGCAACGGCCATGCGTGCGCATCTCGCCTCGATCTTCGACGCAATCGATAACATTACGACCGAAAACGCCCACTACTTCGTCTGACAGGACCTCGCAAATGAGCGCCATGGTCATTTCGCGCATCCGTGCGACCCCGGTCACTGTGCCGCTTCAGGCGCCGCTGCTGCACAGCAACGGCGCCCATTGAGGGCGCTTCGTGCGCACTGTCGTCGCAGTCGAAACCGCAGATGGATACGTCGGTCTCGGCAAATTCGGCGGCGGCGGCGAAGCCGCCACCCTGCATCAAGGCAGCGGCAATCTGCGATACCTTCGGCCTCGGCATGGCAGTTCATTCTTCAGGCGAACTCGGCATTCAACTGGCGACCATGCTGCACATGGGCGCAGTACTGCCCAACCTCGGCTATACCGCCGACGCCCACTATCATCACCTTGTCGATGACGTGATCGTGGGCGGCAAGATGCGCTACCAGGACGGCGCCATCGCCGTGCCGACCGGGCCCGAGCTGGGCGTGGCGCTCGATCCTGAGAAGGTCCGCCGCTATCACGAGCTGTTCAATGAACTGGGGGGATACAACGACGACCGCGATCCCGGTCGTCCGGGCTGGTATCCGCTCGTACCCAACGATCGATGGTCCGATCCAGCAGTCATGCGCCGCCCGGCGCTCGCCACCCTGGCTGGCCTGCCAGCGTCCGTCGCGCGTCCCGCCTACGATCCCGGCACGCTCGGGATCGGCATCGTGCCTCTGGGGGTGGGCAATTTCCACCGGGCCCATCAGGCGGCCGATACCGACTCCGTTCTGGCCCAAGACCCAGCCTGGGGGATTGCCGGCGTCAGCCTGCAGCGGCCCGACATGCACGATGCGCTGGCGCCTCAGGACGGTTTGTATGCGCTGATCGAGCGCGGCGCCTATCATCGCGAACGGCTTCGGGTGATCGGAGCGCTGCGCGCGCTCGGGGTCGCTGCGCGGCAGCCGCAGGCGGTCATCGCACGCATGGCTGATCCGGCCACCCGGATCGTGTCGCTCACAGTGACCGAAAAGCGCTACTGCCGCACGCCGCAGGGGGCGCTCGCGCTGGCCGATCCTGCGGTGATCGCCGACCTCGCTGCACCCGATTCCCCGCAGACCGCGCTGGGCTATCTGCTGGCGGCCTGCGCGCGCCGGCACGCCGCGGGGCAGCGGGGTTTCACCGTGCTCAGCTGCGACAACCTGGCCGGCAATGGCCGAATGACGAAGTCGCTGCTGCTGCAGTTCGCGCAGGCTCAGGCCGAGGGCGCGGGCGGGCGTGGCAGCGCCGGTGGCAGCGCCGGTGCCGGTGGCAGTGCGCGCGATCTGCCCCGCTGGATCGAACGCGAAGTCAGCTTTCCCGATGGCATGGTCGATCGCATCGTGCCGCACTCCACGGCTGCCTTGCGTGAGCAGGTGCAAGGTGCGCTGGGCCTGCGCGACGCATGGCCGGTCGCAACCGAATCGTTCAGCCAATGGGTGCTCGAAGATCGCTTCGTGGCCGGGCGACCGCCCTGGCAGCTGGGCGGGGTACAGTTCGTCGACGATGTCGCTCCCTTCGAAGAGATGAAATTGCGGCTGCTCAACGCGGCGCATTCGGCGATCGCCTATCTGGCGGTCCCCGCCGATCTGGTCACGGTCGATGCAGCCATGGCCGAGCCTGTGCTGCGCCGGTTCATCGAGCGGTTCATCGAGCGGTTCTGGCGCGAGGAGGCGATCCCCGCCCTGCCGCCGGTGCTGGCCGATCGCACCGCTTCTTATTGCCTGGATCTGATGACCCGTTTCGACAATACCGTCCTTGAGCATCGCACCGCCCAGATCGCAATGGATGGATCACAGAAGCTGCCGCTGCGGCTGCTGCCGACGCTGCGCGACCGCCTGGCCGCTGGCGCCGGCTTCGAGGCCTGCGCGCTGGTGATCGCTGCCTGGGTGCGCTTTCTGAGAGGGCGGACAGAGTCTGGTGCGGCCTATGCCGTGCATGACCCCCTGGCGCAATCCCTGCAAGGTGTGCTGGCGGGCGCTGGCGAGTCCGCGCGTGCCCAATCCGGCGCGGTGCTCGGACTCACGGGTCTGTTCGGTGCGGGTCTGTTCGGTGCGGATCTGTCCGGGCATGCGGGTCTGCGTGACACGGTGGCGACGCAGCTTGCAGGGCTGGCCCGATTCGGCACACTCGGCTGGCTGGCCCGGTGTCCGGTGGGCGGAGGGTCGCGATGACCGGCGCCGGCACCGGCACCGGTACCGGATCCATCGCCATCCTGCGCGGCCTCATGCCGTTCATTTCGCCGTATCGCTGGCGAGTGGTGGCAGCGGGCGTTGCGCTGCTGGTTTCTTCGATTGCCACCCTGACTATTCCGGTCGCCTTTCGCCAGCTGATCGACATCGGCTTTGCCGCGCGCACGCTGCAAAACGAATTGGTGCGCGGCGGCGGGCATGTCGACGCCTGGTTCCTCGGTCTCTTCGGTGTGGCGACCGTGCTGGCACTGGGCACGGCCATCCGCTTCTATTTCGTGTCGTGGCTGGGTGAACGGGTGACTGCCGACCTGCGCACCGGCGTCTATGCGCGTGTGCTGCGCCAGGACCCGATATTCTTCGAGACCCTGCGGGGCGGTGAAGTGCTCTCACGCCTGACCGCCGACACCACGCTCATCCAGACGCTAGTCGGCACCAGCGTCTCGATGGGGCTGCGCAATGTGGTGCTGTTCCTGGGCGGGCTGGTGATGCTGCTGGCCACCAGCGCCAAGCTCGCTTCGCTCATTGTCGGCCTGCTGGTGGTGGTGATCGTGCCGATCCTGCTGTTCGGGCGGCGCGTGAGAAAGCTCTCGCGCGCCAGTCAGGACCGCATCGCCGACAGCAGCGCGCTGGCCGGTGAAACGCTGTCGGCGATCCAGATCGTGCAGGCATATGCGCGTGAAGCCTTTGAAGCGGCACGCTTTCGGGCGTCGGCCGAAGACGCTTTTCAGGCCGCCATCAAACGTACCCGCGCTCGCTCCATCTTGACCGCGCTGGCCATCGTGCTGGTTTTCGGCGCAATCGTTTTCGTGCTGTGGCTGGGCGCGCAAGCCGTTCTGCAGGGCCGCATGAGCGCGGGCGAACTGACCCAGTTCATTTTGTACGCAGCCATCGTGGCCGGCTCGGTCGGGGCTTTGTCCGAAGTGATGGGCGATGTGCAGCGTGCCGCCGGCGCCGCGGAACGCCTTCTCGAACTGCTCGCCGCCGAGCCACGCATCGTCGGGCCGTCTGCGTCTGCGTCTGCGTCGGGCTCGGGCTCGGGCTCGGGCTCGGCGTCCGCAGCGGCGTCGCCGCGCGAGCCGGGCTCGATCCGCGACCCCGCCCCGACCCGCGATGCGTCGGGCCGCACCGCTGGCGCAGCGGTGCGTTTCGAGGCCATCCATTTCAACTACCCCTCGCGGCCGGCCGAAGCCGCTATCGTCGACCTCACCTTGACCATCGCGCCCGGCGAAACAGTGGCGCTGGTCGGGCCTTCCGGCGCCGGTAAGACCACGGTGTTCTCGCTGCTGCTGCGCTTTTATGATCCACAGTCCGGCGTGATCCGCCTGGATGGCATCGACCTGCGCCAGTTCGAACCAACCGCGCTGCGCGAGCGGATCGGCCTGGTGTCGCAGGACAGCGTCGTATTTTCGGCCGACGTGATGGAGAACATCCGCTATGGCCGCCTCGAGGCAAGCGACGACGAGGTCACGGCGGCTGCGGTGGCGGCCCATGCCGACGAGTTCATTGCGCGCCTGCCGCAGGGCTATCGCACGTATGTGGGCGAGCGTGGCGTGCGGTTGTCGGGCGGGCAGCGCCAGCGCATTGCAATTGCCCGTGCGCTGCTCAAGAACCCGCCGCTGCTGCTGCTCGACGAGGCGACCAGCGCGCTCGATGCGCAGAGCGAACAGGCGGTGCAGGCCGCCCTCGAACAGGCCATGCGCGGGCGCACCACGCTGGTCATCGCGCATCGGCTCGCCACGATCACCGGCGCCGACCGCATCGTGGTCTTCGATCGCGGCCGGCTGGTCGACACCGGCACGCATGCCGAACTCGTGTCGCGCGGCGGGCTCTACGCAAAACTGGCGGCGATGCAATTCACTGGTTGAATCCGGGCCAGCAACGGGCGCGCCGGGTTCCGCCGCTGCAGTCGATGCGCTACCCTAGTGCAGTACTGCATGATCGGAGAGTGCCGATCTCGTCGAGGAGAATTCTGCAATGGCAGACAGACTGACTGGCAAGACCGTCCTGGTGACTGCAGCGGCGCAGGGCATGGGGCGCGCGGCTGCACTGGCGATGGCCCGCGAAGGGGCCATCGTGCATGCCACCGACATCCGCGATGACCTGCTCGCAACACTGGCCGAAGAGTCACGCATTGCAGGCCATTCGGTGCATACCTACCACCTCGATGTCACGAACGCGGCCGCGGTCGACGCACTGATCGCCCGGCTGCCGGTGCTCGATGTGCTGTTCAATTGCGCGGGCTATGTTCACCAGGGCGGCATCTTCGAATGCACCGAAGAAGACTGGGACTTCAGCTTCACCATCAACGTGCGTTCGATGTATCGGACCATCAAGGCCGCTCTGCCACGCATGCTGGCCAACGGCGGGGGCTCGATCATCAACATGGCCTCGGTCTGCTCGTCGGTCAAGGGCCTGCCCAACAGGTTCATCTATGGCACGACCAAGGCGGCGGTGATCGGTCTGACCAAATCGGTCGCCGCCGATTTCGTTTCCAAGGGCATCCGCTGCAATGCCATCGGCCCAGGCACGGTGGAGACCCCCAGCCTGCACGATCGCATGCGCCAGCTCGGCGACATCGACGAAGCCCGCAAGATGTTTGTCGGTCGCCAGCCGATGGGTCGGCTCGCCAGCCCGGAAGAGATCGTTCCGATCGTCATCTATCTGGCCAGCGACGAGAGCGCGTTCGCCACCGGGCAGATGTTCAATGTCGACGGCGGCATGACCATCTGAGGCCGCCACCCGCCACCCGCCGCCCGCCGCCCGCCGCCCGCCGCGTTGACCCGTTTCAACTTAACCCCACCAGAGGAGAACCCCGCTCATGAAACTCGTGCGTTATGGAAAGCCCGGCAAAGAGAAGCCCGGCCTGATCGATGCTGACGGCCGCATCCGCGATCTGTCCGGCGTGGTGGCCGACATCGGACCGGCGCAGTTGTCGCCGGCAGGCCTGAAGAAGCTGGCCAGGATCAAGCCTGACAAGCTGCCGCTGGTGCGCGGCAAGCCGCGCTTCGGTGTGCCGTTCACCGGCAGCACCAAGTTCGTGGCCATCGGCCTGAACTATTCCGATCACGCCGCCGAAACCGGCAACGCGGTGCCCAAAGAGCCGATCGTCTTTCACAAGACGCTGTCGTGCATCCAGGGCCCTGACGACGACGTGATGCTGCCCAAAAAATCGCTCAAGACCGACTGGGAAGTGGAACTGGGCATCGTGATCGGCACCCGTGCGCGTTACGTCAGCAGAAAGGCCGCCCTCGATCACGTGGCCGGCTACGTGCTGATCAACGATGTTTCGGAGCGCGAGTGGCAGCAGGAGCGCGGCCCCACCTGGGACAAGGGCAAAGGCTTCGATACCTTCGGCCCGATCGGTCCCTGGCTGGTCACGCCCGAAGAAGTGGGCAACCCGCAAAAGCTCGATATGTGGCTCGACGTCAATGGCGAGCAGCGTCAGCGCGGCAACACCAAGACGATGGTCTTCGATTGCGCCACTCTGGTCGCGTATGTCAGCAGCCTGTTCACGCTGAACCCCGGCGACATCATCACCACCGGCACGCCGCCTGGCGTGGCGCTGGGCATGAAACCGGTACCGGTGTTCCTGAAGTCCGGCGACGTCGTGACCCTGGGCATTCAGGGCCTGGGTCAGCAGACCCAGAAAATCGTGAAGTTCAAGCTCTGATCTGATCAGAGCCTGCCGCCGGTCAGGGGGTTTCGATCGCCTGATCGGCGTTGTGCAGCAGATGGCTCACCAGGGCATCGAGCGTCATCGGGCGGTGGAACAGGTAGCCCTGACCTGCCTCGCAACCCAGCCGGCGCAGCATCTCGAGCTGTTCAACGGTCTCCACCCCTACTGCCACCACACCCAGCCCCAGCTGCTTTGCCAGGCCGACGATGGCGCTGACGATCGCAATCTCGGCCGGGTCGTCTGGCGCGTTGGCGACGAAGCCGCCGTCAATCTTCAGGCGCTGCAGCGGCAGGCGGCGCAGAGCGCGCAGCGACGAAAAGCCGCTGCCGAAATCATCGACCGCGATCTGCACACCGAAAGCCTGCAGGCGAACCAGTGCGCGTTCGGCGCCGGCCCAGTCGGCCAGCAGGCTGCTTTCGGTGACTTCCAGTTCGAGCAGCGCCGCCGGCAGGTCGTGGTGCGCCAGAGTTTCTTCGACCAGATCGAAAAACGCGGGATCGCAAAGTTGGCGCATCGAGACGTTCACCGCAATCGGCAACGCATGCCCGATGCGCGCGCGCAGCGTCGCGGCGTCGCGGCAGGCGCATTCGAGCGCCCATTGGCCCAACGGGTGAATGGTGCCGGTCTCTTCGGCCAGCCGGATGAATTCGATCGGTGAGACCGAGCCCAGCTCGGCATCGTTCCAGCGCAGCAATGCCTCGACACGCAGGATGTGCCCGTTGCGCAGATCGACCTGCGGCTGGTAGACGAGCCCCAGCGAATCGTTCTCGATGGCCGCACGCAGGCGCTGGGTCATGCTGGCGCGTCGCGAAGCGCGCACGGTCATCTGGTTTTCGAAGACGCGGTAGATGCCTTTGCCGGCCGACTTGGCTTCGTACATCGCCACGTCGGCCCGTCTGAGGAGCTCGACCTGGTCGATTTCGCCGGCACTGGCCAGCGCGATCCCGATGCTGGCGGAAATGAACAGTTCCTGCTCGGCCACGCGCAGCGGCATGGCCAGCCCGGCGAGCAGCTTGGCGGCCACGCCGCTGGCTTCCAGCACGCCGTCGGCGACCGGCAGGATCACCGCGAATTCGTCGCCGCCCAGCCGGCAGACGACATCCGATTTGCGCAGCGACCCGGCAAGCCGGCGGGCGACCTCGCACAGCAGGGTGTCGCCGGCGGCGTGCCCGAAGGTGTCGTTGACCTGTTTGAAATCGTCGAGGTCGACGAACATCACCGCGAGCTGCGGGCCCGATGACTGTCCGCTCAGGGTTCGCTCGACGGCCTGATGAAAGTAGTGCCGATTGTGCAGACCCGTCACCGAGTCGAAGTGCGCCATCCGCGCCAGGCTGTGCTGCGCTGCGGATTTTTCCGCGAGTTCGCGGGCCAGAGATTGATCACGCTCCTCGATCTGAACCAGCAGCTGATTGAAGGCGGCAGCCAGCTGCTGCACTTCATGGGCGTGCGACTCCGAGGCGCGCAGGCCGAAGTCGCGGCGCGAAGCGACGGTGGTGACGACATCGGTGAGGCGCGACAGCGGGCGCAACACCACTGGAATCAGCGCGGCCAGCGTCACGATCAGCAGCGCCATGCCGCCGGCGGCCAAAGCGACGTTGCCTGGATCGGGATCGAAAGGATCGCTGTCGCTGGCCAGAACCAGCATGATCGCGGCCATTGCACTGGCGCAGATCACCACCAGGCTGAGCACCTGGAAGGTGAGCGATCGTTGCAGGAAGTGGCGGGAGATCGAGCGCGGCATGCGGCGGGGAGGGCGAGTACAGCAGCCAGTTTGCCGCAGGCTGCGCCGCCCTGCACGGATGTATGTCACACACGGTTCCCGGACCTGCCGGCCATGGCCCGGGGCCGGCCGCCCGTCGGCGCAAACCGTATGTCAGCCGACGTGCGCCGACGGATCAGGCGAGTGGCTGTCGCGTGCCGACCACGACCGGATAGTCGGGGCGGCCGCTGTGTTTCCAGGTCACGATATTCGTCGCTGCCTTGCGCCGAAGCTCGACCTCGGACTCAGCCGAATAGAAGGCGGCATGCGGGGTGATCAGGACGCGCCGGTCGGCCAGCAGCGGATGCCCGGCGGCGATCGGTTCTTCGGGCAGCACATCGAGCCCGACGCCGGCAAGGCGGCCGTCGTCGGCGAGCACCTCGAGCAGGCCGGCAATGTCGACGATCGCGCCGCGCGCGGTATTCACCAGGTAGCTGCCGGGCTTCATCAGCCGCAGCAGCGGGGCGCCGACCAGCGCTCGTGTCTCGTCGTTGAGCAGGCAGTGGATCGAGATGGCATCGGCCTGCGCGAACAGCTCTTCGAGCGAGTGCACGCGCCTCACGTAGGCGGGAAAGTCGCCGTCGATGATGTGCGGGTCATAGGCGATGACGTCCTTGAAGATATTGCGCGCGATGTGTGCGAAACGTTTGCCGATACGGCCCAGGCCGAGCACGCCCACGGTCAGACTGGTGGCGCGCGCAATGCGTCCGGCGGTGGTGTAGTGCCACTGGCCGTCGCGGATGTCGCGATCGTAGCGCACGATGTTTCTGAGCAGCGACAGCATCAGCGCGAGCGCATGGGTCGAGACTTCACCAACACCGTAATCCGGTGAATTGGCCACCCAGACGCCATGGCGCTGCGCGGCTGCGGTGTCGATGGTGTCGAAGCCGGCGCCGATCCGCGAACACAGGCCGATGCCGGGGCGCTCGGCGAAAACTTCGTCAGCAACCGGCGCGTACTGGATCAGCAGTGCACTGCAGCCCTCGCTGGCTTCGACGACTTCGCGCTGGCTGCGGCACTGCGCCTCGATGAGAGTGATGCCGGCAGCACGGAAGATGTCGCGCTCGAGTGAAATGTCGAGCAGGTCGTGATCGGTAAAAAGTACTTTCATGCGAAACTCCGGCGCGAATCGAGATTGAACGAGAGCGCAAATCTAGCATTGCGCGCACCAAGGCAGTGAGGAGTCACACCATGAATCGAATCGATCTTGCCGGCCGCAGCGCGGTCGTGACAGGCGGCGCGGCCGGCATCGGCCTGGCGATCTGCCAGCGCTTTGCCCAAAGCGGTGCTCGCGTCACCATCTGGGATCTGGATGGCGCGGCCGCGCAGGCCGCCGCCGCCAGCCTGGCGGCTGTGCCCGAGGGCCCGCACATCGGCGTGGCACTCGACGTCACCGACGAGCCCGCGGTCACCAGGGCTGCCGAAGCAGTCACCGCCCGCGCCGGGCGGCTCGACATCCTGGTCTGCAGCGCCGGCATCACCGGCCCGAACACCACCACCTGGGAATACGACCCGCAAGCCTGGCGCCGCGTGATGGACGTCAACATCAACGGCGTCTTCTACTGCGATCGGGCCGCGGTACGCGAGATGCTGCGCAACGACTACGGCCGTGTGATCAACATCGCGTCGATCGCCGGCAAAGATGGCAACCCCAACGCGTCCGCCTACAGCGCCTCCAAGGCCGCGGTGATCGGTCTCACCAAGAGCCTGGGCAAAGAAACCGCTAAAACGGGCGTGCGGGTCAACTGCGTGACACCGGCTGCAGTGCGCACGGCCATTTTCGAGCAGATGACGCAGCAGCACATTGATTTCATGCTCTCCAAGATCCCGATGGCCCGCTTCGGCCTGGTTGAAGAAATCGCCGCGATGGTCTGTTGGCTCGCGTCGCAGGAGTGCTCGTTCTCGACCGGGGCAGTGTTCGATCTGTCCGGCGGCCGCGCGGTCTACTGAGGTCTGGCGATGACGACTGTCACGCCTTCGCCAGGTTCAGAGCCCCGTTACGATGCGGGCGCGCTGGTCGCGTTTGCCCATGGCCTGCTCGGCCGCGCGGGCCTGCCGGGCGCGTCTGCGCAGGCAGTGGCCGAGGTGCTGGTCGAAGGCGATCTGCTCGGCCACGACACCCACGGGCTGGCCCTGCTGGCCGGTTATCTGGGCGAGCTCGAGCGCGGCACGATGCTGGCCAGGGGCGAGCCCAAGGTGCTTGCCGAGCGCACTGTGGCGGCCACCTGGGATGGCCTGCGACTGCCCGGCCCCTGGCTGGTACGCCGCGCGCTCGAATGGGCCGGGCCGCGCGCGAAGCTGCACGGCAGCGCCACGGTGGTGATCCGGCGCTCGCACCACATCGCCTGCCTGGCGGCGTATCTGGAGCCGGCGGCGCGCGAAGGGCTGCTGGTGATGCTGACCTGCTCAGACCCCGCCACCGCGAGCGTGGCGCCCTTCGGCGGCACCCAGGCAGTCTTCACACCCAATCCCCTGGCCGTGGGCATTCCCACCTCCGGTGATCCGGTGATGATCGACATCTCGGCTTCGATCACCACCAATGGCATGACCAGCCGGCTCAAGAATGCCGGACGGCGTGGCACAAACACCTGGTGGCTCGACGCTGCCGGCCGGCCAAGCGACGACCCTGCCGTTTTTTTCACACAGCCGCCGGGTACGCTGCTGCCCCTGGGCGGACTCGATGCCGGGCACAAGGGTTATGGTCTGGCGATGCTGATCGAAGCCATGACCGGCGGCCTGGCCGGCCACGGCCGGGCCGATCCGATCGAAGGCTGGGGCGCAACCGTCTGCCTGCAGCTTTGGGATCCGGCCGCGTTCGCGGGCGCCGCGGCCTTCACCGGTCAGACCGACTGGCTCGTCGATGCCTGCCATCGCTCGGCGCCGCGCGATCCGGCGGTGCCGGTGCGAGTGCCCGGTGAGCGAGGCCTGTCGCGCAAGCGCACGCAGCTCGCGAGTGGCGTGGCTCTGCATGCGTCGATCATGCCGGCGCTGGTGCCCTGGGCGCAGCGGCTGTCCGTGGCTGCGCCACTGCAGCGCGGCTGAAGCCAGCAGCGCATCGAGCGCCGGTACCGCCTCTGATCAGATCGGTGTATAAACACATATACTCCTATCTACGGAAATCGTCATGAACTCAGTCCGCTGGAACATCGCAGTATCGCAAGACACCGATCAATCCGTGCGCATGTACCTCGCCGGCCAGGGCAGGGGACGAAAGGGCGACCTTTCGCGCTTCATCGAAGAAGCCGTGCGGGCGCACATCCTGGAGCAGTCGGCAGAGCAAGCCAAGGCGGCCAACGTCAACCTCAGCGAGGTCGACCTGACCGCGATAGTCGCCGAGTCGGTGCAGTGGGCGCGTGAGCACTGATGCGCGTCGTCTTGGACACGAACGTCCTGCTAAGCGCACTCATATCGCCGCACGGCGCGCCTGACGCGATCTACCGTGCCTGGCGCGCCGCGCGTTTCGAGGTGGTCACCTCGGTGGCGCAACTCGACGAACTGCGCCGCGCCAGCCGGTACCCGAAGTTCAAGGCCGTGCTGCAGCCGCACCGCGTGGGGACGATGGTGAACAACCTCCAGCGGGCTATGGTGCTCGAACATCTGCCGACCGGCATTGAGGCCGATGACCCGAACGACGCTTTCCTGCTTGCGATGGCTGTCGCCAGCGAAGCCGAATATTTGGTGACCGGCGATCACCGCGCCGGTCTTTTGCAGCGTGGCAGCATAGGCTGCACACGCATCGTCACGCCGGCCGCCTTCTGCACCGATGCACTGTGACATCTCGTGCATGCCCTGGTTGCGGCAATTGCGCCCGATCGGCGATTTCTACATCGCTCTGCGGCTCAGCCCCGATTCAAGGGTCGATCTTGAACGGCTCGCGCAGTCGTGCGAGCAGACCCGCGGGTTTTTGCGCCGCCGCCGCGCCCCCCGCGCACAGTTTGCTGAACAGTTCGTGGTGATGGCGGTTGACGCTGTCGCCGGTTGAGATGGGCCGCCAGGTCCGCTGGGCCAGCGTCGACCAGCTGCCGTCGGTCCGCGCGAGCGCCAGCAGCTGCCATTCGCGACGATCGCAGCGCATCGCCTCATAAGAGACATTGCGTGCGCCGCTGCGGCTGGTCACGATCAGGGTATAGCGCACCAGTCGCTCCTGATCGATCGCGACGCTTGCGCCATCGATGGCGAACTGGTTAGTGGTTGTGGGGCCGACGTAGAACTCGATCAGGGAATTGGCTGACGGCACCGGCAGGACGGCCGGCAAGGTGGGCTCGATCGGCGCTGGCGCGTCGTTGGTGATCAGCCCGAACAGGGTCTGCGCCTGGGCCGGCTCACAGTGCGCAGCGTAAACCAGTGCGCCCAGCAGCAGACCAGCCGCCTTGGCGAACCCCGCCGGGATTCGTCGCGTTGTTTGCGCCAGCTGGTTTTGCCCTGGTGCTGCCCATTGGGTGCTCAAGATGTCTCCCCCGCCACACCCGGTGGCAGAGCGTCGGCTGCGCCCGTTTGGTCGGTTGGATGGCCTTGCGAGAGGTCGTCCGCATGGCCTTGCCCTGCCGTTCGGTCTCGGTCGTGCGGCCGATGGCGCAGGAAACGGATCGGCTCCTGCGGTTCAACCAGAAAACGTGCCAGCTCGTCGAGCGCCTGGCGATAGACATCACGCTTGAACTCGATCACAGACTCCAGTGGTATCCAATATTCGTTCCAACGCCAGGCATCGAACTCCGGATGGTCGGTGGCCCGCAAGTGGACATCGGTGTCCCTGCCCACGAGCCGCAAAAGAAACCAGATCTGCTTCTGTCCGCGATAGTGGCCGCGCCACTCCCGGCGCACCCATTGGGTCGGTACTTCATAGCGCAGCCACTCGCGGGTTCGGCCGATGACCCGGACATGATCCGGATACAGGCCGACCTCTTCGTGCAGCTCGCGGAACATCGCCTGCTCTGGCGATTCGCCCCGATTGATCCCGCCTTGCGGGAACTGCCATGAATGTTCTCTGACCCGCTTACCCCAGAAGACCTCGTTCCTTTGGTTGACCAGGATGATCCCTACGTTGGGGCGGTAGCCATCTCTGTCCAGCATGGGCCAACCCCTCGATCCCTTAGAATGAAACGATTATATAGACGGTCACGATATGAAAGCCTCGAAGTTCCACGTCTCAACGCTCAAGGAAGCGCCCACTGATGCCGAGATCGCCAGCCATCGGCTGATGACCCGGGCCGGCATGATCCGCAAGCTTGCGGGCGGCATCTACAACTACATGCCGATGGGCCTGCGCGTCATCCGGCGCATCGAAGGCATCATCCGGGAAGAAATGAACCGCGCCGGCGCGGTCGAACTGCTGATGCCGGTCGTGCAGCCGGCCGAACTCTGGATGGAGTCCGGGCGCTGGGAGCAATACGGCCCGGAGCTGCTGCGTGTCAAAGACCGCCACGGGCGAGATTTCATCATCCAGCCCACCTCCGAAGAGGTGATCACCGACATCGCGCGCCACGAGATCCGCAGCTATCGGCAGATGCCGAAGAATTTTTATCACATCCAGACCAAGTTTCGTGACGAACGCCGGCCACGCTTTGGCGTGATGCGGGGGCGCGAATTCACCATGAAAGACGCCTATTCCTTCGACCGCAGCAAAGAGGCGGCCCTGGCCAGCTACCAGGTGATGTTCGATGCCTACACGCGCATCTTCGAGCGCATGGGTCTCACCTTCCGCGCGGTGGCTGCAGACACCGGCGCCATCGGCGGCTCGGCCAGCCACGAGTTTCAAGTCATTGCCGATACCGGCGAAGACGCCATTGCCTGGTGCCCGGCGTCCGGCTACGCGGCCAATGTGGAATTGGCTGAGGCGCTGCCACTGCTGGCCGAACGCGGGCCCGCGCTGGAGCCGCTGGTCAACACCCCCACACCGGGCGCGGCCCGCTGCGAAGATGTCGCCGCGCTGCTGGGGCTGCCGATCACCCGCACCGTGAAATCGCTGGTGCTGGCGGTTGAGCCCGGCCCTGATGCCAGACCCAATACGCCGGTGCAGATCTGGCTGCTGCTGGTTCGGGGCGATCACGATCTCAACGAGATCAAGGCGGGCAAAGTGGCGGGGCTGAACGGCTTCCGGTTTGCCACCGAGGCGGAAATTTTGCAGTCGTTCGGCTGTCCGCCCGGTTATCTCGGGCCCATCAACACCGTGCTGCCGGTCAAGGTGGTGGCCGATCGCACCGTGGCGCTGATGAGCGATTTTGTCTGCGGCGCCAATCGGCCTGACCACCATTTCACCGGGGTCAACTGGGACCGCGATGTGCTGCCCGCGCTTGCCTCGCATGGCATCGAATGGGCGGTGGCCGACCTACGCAATGTGCGCGAGGGTGACCCTTCGCCCGATGGCAAGGGCGTGCTGGCCATTCAACGCGGCATCGAGGTCGGGCACGTGTTCTATCTCGGCACCAAGTATTCGGAGGCCTTGAATGCCACCTTCATCGATGACGACGGCAAGAGCAAGGCCATCGAGATGGGCTGCTATGGCATCGGGGTCACGCGCCTGCTGGGCGCCGCCATCGAACAGAACCACGACGAGCGCGGCATCATCTGGCCGCGTGCACTGGCGCCGTTCGAGGTGGTGATCGTGCCGTTGGGCTACGGCAAGTCGCAGGCGGTGCGTGAAGTGGCGGACGATCTCTACCGTCAGCTCAGCGAGGCCGGGGTCGACGTCATTCTCGACGATCGCGACGAGCGCCCGGGTGTGATGTTCGCCGACTGGGAGCTGGTCGGCGTGCCGCTGCGGGTCACGGTGGGCGAGCGCAGCCTCAAGGAGGGCAAGATCGAACTTCTTCGTCGGCGCGGGCTGCAGGCCGAAGCGGTGCCGGTCGCCGAGGCCATGGCCGTGCTGCGCGCCTGGTTGGTTGAATGCTGACGCTGAGAGGCGATAGACCATGTTCGACAGATTCGAAGCAGGCAGCCTGAAACTGCCGCAATCGCAGGTGTATTACCGCAAGGGGGGCAGCGGCCCGCCCCTGCTGCTGCTGCATGGTTTCCCGCAGACGCACGCCGCTTGGCACAAGGTGGCCCCTCTGCTGGCCGAGCGCTACACGGTGGTGGTTCCCGATCTGCGCGGTTATGGCCGCAGTGCCGGGCCAGAGGCCGATGCCGAGCATCTGAACTATTCCAAACGGGCGATGGCCGAAGACGTGCTGGCGCTGATGCAGTCCTTGGGTTTTCCACGGTTTTTCGTGGCTGGCCATGATCGTGGTGCGCGGGTGGGCTATCGGCTGGCGCTGGATGCGCCGCACAGCGTGGCCGCGCTGGCCCCCATCGACATCGTGCCGACGGTGGAGATGTGGGACCGCATGGGCATGGCGGGCGCGCTGCGCAGCTATCACTGGGCGTTTCTTGCCCAGCCCGCACCCATGCCCGAGACCTTGATCGGCGCCAATCCCACGTTCTATCTGCACCATCTGCTGCAGCGCTGGGCGGGGGATTATTCGGCGCTGGAGGCGCCGGCCATGGCCGACTACGAGCGCAGCTTTGCCCAGCCGGCCACGGTGATGGCCTGCTGCGAAGACTATCGCGCGGGGGCGACGGTGGACGTCACCCATGATCGTGCCGATCGCGATGCCGGCCGCAAGCTGAACTGCCCGGTGCTCGCCATCTGGGCTATCCGGTATCTGTCGAGTCAGTCGCCGCTGGCCACCTGGCAGCGCTGGGCGGCAGACGTGCGCGAAGTCGCACTCGACTGCGGCCATTTTGTCGCCGAAGAGCAGCCGCAGGCCTGCGCGCAGGCGCTGGCTGAATTTTTTGGGCCAAGGTTGGCGTGAGCGTCATCGGCCAGGCGATGCGACCGGGTGTGGCGGTGCCGCGCCGGCCGCTCGCCGGTTTTGCCGCTGGCCTCGCCGCGGTCGTCGCGCTGGCGGCGTGTCTGCTGCAAAGTGGTCCGGCGCAGGCCGGTGCCCAGCAATACCTGCCGATGAGTGCCGCGGTGCGCGGCGCACTGGCGGCGGCTGTCGCGCTCGAGCGCGCACCGCCCGAACCTAAATTCACCAGCCTGCTCGAGAAAGTCGACTGGTTGGCCTCGATGTCCGATCGCCTGCCGCGCCGCTGGAAGCCCGACTACCTGACCCGCATCGAGTTCCTGAAAACCGTGCGTTATGAGGCCGGCCGCGCGGGGCTCGATCCGCAACTGGTGCTCGGACTGATCGAGGTCGAGAGTTATTTCCGCCGCTACGCGGTGTCTTATGCCGGCGCCCGCGGCTACATGCAGGTGATGCCGTTCTGGGCCGATGCCATCGGCGACGGCGACGCTTCCAAGCTGTTCGACATGCGCACCAACCTGCGCTATGGCTGCAACATCTTGCGCCATTACATCGATCTGGAGCGTGGCGACCTGTATCTGGCGCTGGGCCGCTACAACGGCAGCCGCGGCAAACCCGAGTACCCCAACGCGGTGATGCGCGCAATGCAGAAGTGGGCGCTCAAGCCGGACCTGCCACCTTCTGCGACGGCACGACCGCCATTGTGATCCGGGAGGTGCACACCCTGCGCCCCGCTTCGTTTTCGATGTCGATCTGCCAGCCCTGCGTGCTGCGGCCCACATGCACCGGCCGGCTGCACGGTGCGCCGGTCTGCGGGCATGCGCGCGCACAGGGTGTTGGCGCCGACTTCAACGAACTCGATGTCGAGCAGTGAGACCACGGTGTCGCGGTGGAGGTGGTCGAGTTCGGCGGGCGTGATCGCGCGTTTGAACGCAGAGGCGGGCACGCGGGCGATCGCGGGGGCGGGGCCGGTTGGCGTTGCCGATGGGGGGGAAGTGGGTGCAGTCATCGTATGATTCTAGCTGGCTGGCGACGGCTGCTGACACTGCTATAGAACCGCTTGGCAGGATGGCGAATCTGAAGCCTCGTGGCATCGACATTGATACAAGAGAGTGCGATGCCAACGACGGTCACGATCGACGATGCTTTGTACGAGATGGCTCTGCCCTTTGCCGGCCCCGCAATGGGCAAAGCGGACCTCTTGCGCGAAGCCATCAAGCGTTTCGTCAGAGTTCAAGCCGTCAGGCGCCAGCCCAAGCTGACGAGCAGCGCCTCGGCCACGCGCAACTTCATCGATAAGGAGTCAGACGATGTCTAAGCTTGACCCATACGAACTGGAAGTGCTTGCAGCCTATGAGTCGGGAAAGCTGAAGGCGATCGCGTCCAAGGCAGAGCTTCAGCGCATGCGCGCTGCGGCGAGAGCCACGGCGATCAAGGACAAGCGGGTCAACATTCGGCTGTCCTCTGCTGACTTACTTGATATTCAGGCTAAAGCACTTGCTGAAGGCATGCCGTACCAGACGCTGATCGCGAGCATCTTGCATAAGTATGTGGCCGGCAGGCTCGCAGAGAAAGAACCCACGGTCGTCAGCGCCCAGCGGCGCCTGAACCCGCGCGCCACCTGAGATCTGTGCCAAGCACCGGTCAAATCGTTGCATGTAATGACATGCGGGGGTTACCAAATGGCTGACGTCAACTCACGCGTTCAAAAACACCGCGACGCGCTGCGCCGTGCAGGCTTGCGCCCGGTGCAGATATGGGTGCCCGATACGCGACGCCCTGACTTCGCCGAGGAGTGTCGCCGTCAGTCGCGACTCGCCGCACAGGCAGACGCGGCTGACATCGACCTGCAGCAGTTCATGGAGGGCGGGCTCGCAGACGTCGAGGGCGGGTCAGCTGACGCCCCGGGCCACCGGCCGCAGGTCGTAGCCCAGTCGGGGGAAATGGACAACCACCGTACCCGTGGCGGGGTCCTCACGCCGCAGCGCAAGCGCGTCGAGCCCCGCAAACACCAGCTCGCCGGTGACCACCTCCTGACCGTTGTCGTCGGCGCGGATCCGCACCTGGCTGCCCAGGGGCGGGTCTTCCGGATGCGGCACTGACGGTGGCACTGGCAGGGGCTGCGCCGCTCGCGCAATCGCGATCGCGTCCTGGGCTTCCATCGGTTCGACGTGACCATGGCCGAACGCCCGCACCCGCGCCATCCAGGCCGCGATCCGTGCGAAGGGCGCGAGCTCGAAGGCCAGCCGCTGCGTCCTGGCGGTCAGGAACCACAGCGGGTGGTAGACGGCCAGATCGGCTGTGGTGGGCGCCTCACCCAGGATCCAGGGGCGGCCATCGGCCAGCATCGCCTCCACGGCCGGGATCTGCGCCCGCACCAGCGGCGCATTGCGCCGCGCCGCGCGCAGCATCGTGGCTGCGTCGGGCGCAGGCAGGCCGCGCATGGCCGAGCGGTCGGCCTGCAGCCCGGCGGGCAGCACGTCACCGTTCGTGCCGGACGCATAGAGCGTGATGGGGCGCATCAGACGATTCTCGGCCCAGTAGACCAGCGCGTCGATCTGCGGCAGCAGCGCCGGCGGCAGCAGCGCCGGGGCGGGGTGGCGGCGCTCCAGTTCGCGCAGGATCAGCCGGGTGTCGCACCAGATGTCGGCGCCCGCCTGCAGCACCGGCGTGCGGCGGTAACCACCGGTCAGTGCGGTCAGGTCGGGCTTGGGGGCGATCGGCGGGATCGTCACGCCGCGCCAGGCCAGGCCCTTGAAGCCCAGGCCCAGGCGGACCTTCTCGGCGAAGTTTGAAAAATCGTAGTGGTGCAGGATGAGTTCGGTCATGGCTGTCAGCTCGTAAAGCTTGCGATGGTGTCGAGATGATCGCACGCGCCTCATCCCCGTTCAGGCGCCGGCGCCTGAACGGTCCCAGCGCGACGCGCATCCCGTTCCAGGGCAGCCTCGGCTACACTGCCTCGCCCATCGGCACTCAAAATCGTCCAAGGCAGTCAAATGAAATTCAAACCACTCGGCCGCAGCGGTGTCCAGGTCTCGCAACTGTGCTTCGGCACGATGTCCTTCGGCGGCGATGCCGATGAAGCGATGTCGGCGGCCATGTACCAGGCCTGTCGCGATGCCGGCATCAATTTTTTCGACTGCGCCGACCAGTACAACGGCGGCCGCTCGGAACAGATCCTCGGCAACCTGATGCAGGGCCACCGCGACGATCTGGTGATCACCACCAAGTGCTTCAACCCGATGGGCGACGACATCAATGCGCGCGGCACTTCGCGACGCCATGTGGTGCGTGCGATCGAAGCGAGCCTGAAACGCCTGAAGACCGACCGCGTGGAGGTGCTGTTTCTGCATCAGTTCGACCGTCGCACGCCGATCGACGAGCAGATGCGCGCGCTCGAAGACGTGGTGCGTTCCGGCAAGGTGCTCTACCCGGCCGTGAGCAACTACGCGGCCTGGCAGGTGCAGCAGGCGCTGGGCATGCAGGAGCAGCACGGCTGGGCCCGGCTGCAGGTGATCCAGCCGATGTACAACCTGGTCAAGCGCCAGGCCGAGGTCGAACTGCTGCCGATGGCGCAGGCCAATGGCGTGGGCGTCATTCCCTACAGCCCGGGCGCGGCGGGCCTGCTCTCCGGCAAATACGCCGGCCAGGCCAGCGGGCGCCTGAAGACCAACAAGATGTACGAAGCCCGCTACGGCGAAGACTGGGTGTTCGAAGTGGCCGATAAATTCGTCGCCTTCTGCACGGCGCGCAACCTGAACCCGGTGGCCGCCGCGGTGGCCTGGGTGGGCGCGCATCCTGCGGTCACAGCGCCCATCATCGGCGCGCGCAATCTCGAGCAGCTGCGCGATTCACTGGCCTCGGTCAAGGTCGAGATGTCGGCCGCCCTGCGCGCCGAGATCGGCGATCTTTCGCGCACGCCGCCGCCGGCGACTGATCGGCTCGAGGAGATCAAGCCGGCCCGCGCTTAACCCTGAATACGGCCCGTGGCTGTGCTGCGGGCAGGGTGATGAATGTTCGAACCGTCCCATCGCAAGCGCAATCCGTCCATTGGTCTGCCCGAGGTATATCCATACGTGTCGCTGCGTTCCTCCCGAGGTGACGAATGAGAGTTCAGGTCGCGATCATCGGTGCGGGGCCCGCCGGGCTGCTGCTGGGCCAGCTGCTGCAGCGCGCGGGCATCGAGGCCATCGTGCTCGAGCAGCGCAGCGCCGACTATGTGCTCGCGCGGATTCGCGCCGGCGTGCTCGAACAGGTGACGGTCGATCTGCTGCGTGAGGCGGGCGTTGCCGAGCGGCTGGACCGCGAAGGGCTGGTGCACGATGGCATCGAGTTGTGCTTCGGCGGCGAGCGCCACCGCATCGATCTGGCTGGACTCACCGGCGGCAAGTGCGTGACGGTCTACGGCCAGACCGAGGTCACCCGCGACCTGATGGATGCCCGAAGCGCGGCCGGCGCGCCCACCGTCTACCAAGCCGAAGACGTCAGCCTGCACCATTTCGATGGCGACAGGCCGTTGGTGCGTTACCGCAAAGAGGGCGTGATGCACGACGTGCAGTGCGACTTCATCGCCGGCTGCGATGGCTTTCATGGCGTGTCGCGGCAAAGCGCGCCGGCTGCGGTGCTGCGCACCTTCGAGCGGGTCTACCCCTTCGGCTGGCTGGGCGTGCTCTGCGACACGCCGCCGGTGTCGCCTGAACTCATCTACGCCAACCATGAACGCGGCTTCGCCCTGTGCAGCATGCGCACGCGCACGCGCAGCCGCTACTACTTGCAGTGCCCGCTGGACGAGAAGGTGGAGAACTGGTCCGATCAGCGCTTCTTCGACGAGCTGCGACTGCGGCTCGATGAGCGCGCAGCCGCCGATCTGGTGACCGGCCCGTCGATTGAAAAGAGCATCGCCCCGCTGCGTAGTTTTGTGGCCGAGCCGATGCGCTTCGGGCGGCTGTTCTTGGCGGGCGATTCGGCGCACATCGTGCCGCCCACCGGCGCCAAGGGGTTGAACCTGGCGGCGTCTGACATCCGCTACCTGTCGCGTGCGCTGATCGAGTGGTATCGCAGCGGCAGCGCCGATGGCGTCGACCAGTATTCGGCGCGCTGCCTGCGCCGGGTCTGGAAGGCCGAGCGGTTCTCGTGGTGGATGACCTCGATGATGCATCGTTTCCCGGACACCGGTGAGTTTGGTCAGCGCATCCAGGAGGCGGAGCTCGCGTATCTGGTGGGGTCGCGCGCGGCGTCGACTTCGCTGGCGGAGAACTATGTGGGTTTGCCGTTCGAGGATTGATTTAACGTGAAAGACACTGCTGTGCAGACGTGACAGCGCCTGGCCCGAGAGGGACCCTGTCGTGATGCTGTCGGCAGATTTAGAGAACGCTCAGCCGGCA
>JAYVOV010000341.1:0-6154 GCA_043757735.1 Burkholderiaceae bacterium | reverse complement strand
TTGCGGTTCATCACCATACTGGTGCCTGCTCAATTTTTCGCCACGGACGACCAATCTCCCTCTGGCCAGATCTGCGGTTTATCTTGAGCGGTCGCCTGTCAGCTTGACGGCCCTGTACCCGACTATCAGCGCCGCAGTCGCCGCGCAGTCTGGGGCAGTCGAAGCCGCGCCTTAGCGCAGGCCGAATCCTCATGATGGCGCACGAGTGCCTCAAGTTGGCGCACTGGCCGGCCGACGCGATCATCAGCCGCAACATGTACGGGCTGATTCGCCACACCCACGCTGACGGCCGGCACTACCCCGAGGCTGACTGCCCGATCTTCAAGGCTTTGCTCCAGGGCCTGCCTTGCCGCATCGACGACGAGGTGTTCTGGCGCGCCGACGGCCTGGCGTTTGATGCCGAATACACCAGCCATCCGATCATCGAACACGGCGTCGTGCGCGGCGCGGTGGTCACCCTGGTCGACATCACCCAGCGCCGCGAAACTCAGGCCCTGCTGCGCAAGACCAACGAGCAGCTTGAAACCCGGGTCGCCGAGCGCACGTCGGCGTTGAGCCATGCGCTGGCCCGCCTGCGTGAGTTGGGAGAGGATAGTATTTTCAAACACCCTTTTTTCTTCCTCATGACCCCCCGAACACGGCACCCGACGCATCTGAGTCGGTCTTTGAAGGTGGCTGAGAACTGTTGAGCTTTGGCCGCACCGCCTAAAGTCGTCGTTCTCGTGCGCCGTCTGCGGGTTATCCCTTGTCGCCAGACCGCTTCCATCGTTCCCGCAATCCCTCGGTTGAACGGTCATGCTTGAGCAGCGTCAGGCCGCTTGCAGTGCCTGGTCACGGGCTGGCGCGCGAGGCGGTGCGCGGCCTGAGGCGCAGGACCGCGCGCAGGCGCGCTCCTGCGTCCACAGTCGGCCTGCAATCCCAGGTGCGTAAGGATCTTCTCGATCACCCCACAGGATGGCGGCGATGATCCTCTGCTCGCCGCCGCAGTTCGGGCAGTGCGCCAGGTCGAGGTCGAGCACCCGCTTGAGCAGCTTGGCCCAGCTCAGCCGCACCGGCCTGGGGTGCGCGCAGTTCGCCCCGCACCGGGCAGGCGGCGCGGCCTGCCATCTGCAGCACCGGCGTCTGCGCCATGCGCCGGGCCCCGCACGACGGGCAAAAGCCGCGCCGCTGGCAACTGTGGGCGTCCGCGTACTTGGAATCGACGGCTTCGCCGATGGCCTGTTCGGCCTCCTCGTGGGACAGGTCGGCGGTCGGATCGGTAGTCCACGGCTTCAGCGCTTCTCCCATATGCCCCGGCTCGCTCTTTGAGCGCCCGAACAATCGCTTGACCAACACCGCGAACCAGCGAATCAGCCATGAGGTTCTCCTGGGCTTGGGTTGATATCGATGATAGCTTTGACAGCCGTGGAATCAACCGTGCCGACCTGAAACGCCGGGGAGCGCGGGGGCAGGTCTTGCATCTTGCCAAGGGGCGAAACTTGAGGGTGACACCTTCGCTCGCCGACACTTTGTGCGCACTTAAATAATGTACACTGAAATAGTGCACACGATCTTAACCAGTAAGACCCAATGAAAAACATCACCCTGAGCGCCGATGAGTCCTTGATCGAGGCTGCCCGCTCGCGGGCGGCGGCCGAGAAGACCACGCTGAACGAGCAGTTCCGCCGTTGGTTGGCCGACTACGCACGCTCGCGCGAGAAGATGCAGCGCTACGACGAGGCGATGAAGGGCCTGCGCGGCAAATTAAAGGTGGGGCGCAAGCTGAGTCGGGAACAAGCGAATGAGCGCTGAAGCCTTTCTGGACACCAACGTCTTCGTCTATCACCTCGACAAGACCGATCGCGCGAAGCACACCGTGGCCGAACGTCTCGTGCGCAGTGCGCTGGCCGATGGCACTGCGTGCATTAGCTACCAGGTGGTGCAGGAAACGCTCGACGTGGCGCTGCGCAAGGCGGAGGTGGCACTGACCACGGATCAGGCGCGCACCTACCTTGACATCGTGCTGGCGCCCCTGATGCAGGTGCCGGCGAGTGACGGTCTCTATCACCGTGCACTCGACATTCAAGCCCGCTGGCGCTTGAGCTTCTACGATTCGCTGATCGTTGCTGGCGCACTCTCGGCGGGTTGCACAACACTGTTGACTGAAGACCTTCAGCACGGCCGGCGTATCGATGGCCTGAATGTTGTAAATCCGTTCCGCTGAGAACGTTTCGTCAGTCGCCGACATACAAACCACTCACCACGCCGCACGTTGCCGCTGCGCCGGGTGGCAAGCCACCCACGCCCTGCGTCACTGGCTGTCCTGCGGTGCGCCGCCTTGCCGTTTGTCACGCCCAACTCGGCGCCACTCGGCGAGGGCACATAGAGGCGCCTGACTACGGTCCGAGGGTGTGCGCTAAGCGCAACGTTCGTCAGCCCGCGATGAACGAAGATCTTTGCGATCCCTGTGTGTCGTAATCGCACTTGCCGCGCCGGACAACTCCCGACGAACTCGCCACTCTCGCCCACCTGGAACGAGACCTCTCGGACGAATTCACCGTCTACCACGGCACCCACTGGGTCCAATCTGACGAACGCGTCGCTGCCTACGGTGAGATCGACTTCATCGTCATCAACCGCTATGGCCAGCGTGCTGGCCATCGAACAAAAGAACGGCGCGCTTGAAACCGGTGCCCACGACCTGTTCAAGACCTACCCGAGCGGCCGTCGCGGCGTGCTCTCACAGGTCGCCCGAAACATCCGCGGTCTCCAGACTGCTTTCGGCCGCCGCTTTCCCGGCCATCGGCTCGACATCGATCACCTGCTCTACCTGCCCGACCACGGCGTCGCCGGACGCCTGCCCGCCTCGGTGGACCCTGCCCGCGTGGTCGATGCCCGCTCCCCTGACAGCCTGGCGGAGCGCATCCAGGCACTGTTCGACCAGCGCATGATGCCCACCACCGGCCGCGATGTGCAGGGCGCCACGCCGCCCCCGCCCGAAGACGTCCACTTCTTCTTCGAGAGCCGCGTCGAAGTCACACCGAATGTCGACGCCATCAGCCGCCATGCGCGCACGGCCTACTTGCGGCATTCCGGCGGGCTGACCACCTGGGCGCGGCGCTTGTCTATGTCGCCGTATCGCCTGCATGTGGTGGGCACCGCAGGCTCAGGCAAGACCCAGCTCGCGCTCGAAGAATTGCGCGAGGCTCGTGTCGCTGGTCGCAGCGCCCTGTACCTGTGCTTCAACCGCGCCCTGGCCGAGGCCATGCAGCGCACTGCCCCGGTAGCCAATACCTGCAACACTTTCCACGAACTCGCCGCATGGCTGACGCGCCAGCGCGGCGAAGTCATCGACTACACGCAGCCCGGCATCTTCGAGCGCATGGCCCATGCCTTTATCGAGTCAGCCGAGCAGCTGCGCGGCTCAGTCGATGTGCTGGTGATCGACGAAGTTCAGGACTTCGAGCCTGCGTGGATCCCGGCCATTCTCGGAATGGTCAGCCCCGAGGGCCGCGCCCTGTGGCTCGAAGACCCGGCTCAGAATCTCTCTGCGCGCGAACCCTCCGCCTTACCCGGCTGGGTGAGGCTGCACTCCCCCGTCAATCACCGCTCGCCGCTGACCATCGTCGAAATCATCAATCGACTGGAACTCACCGACGAGCCGCAACAAGCCGGCGGCACGGTGCATGGCTTCGACATGCGTCTGCACCCGTATGACCCAGCCAAGGACGCCAGCCTGTTGGCGGCCACCAACGCCGCAGTGTCGGAGATGCTGGCCGCCGGCCACGCACCGGCCGACATCGTTGTGCTCACCTGGCGTGGTCTGGCCCATTCGCGCGTCGCCCGCCTGGATACGCTGGCCGGCCAAACCACCCGGCGCTTTGCCGGCCGATACGACGACTCCTGGCCCGCCTACTCTTGGGATTACGCGGTCAAGTTCACGGGCAAGCGGTTGGCGAGTGCACCTCTCCCCGGGCGCCCCAAGTAAGTCAACTGTTCTTGAGCACCGGCTCGTAGCCCTCGTGGACCATGCGCCGTGCCGCCCCGGAGGGCCGGGAGTGTCGATTGACGGTGCGTGCGTAAAAGCGTACGCTGGTTCCAATTTCCCGGAGTTATTCGTGACAGTGATCACCGCATCCGCTGCGCGCGCCAATCTCTACCGCCTGATCGATCAGACGACAGAGTCGCATCAGCCAATCGTCATCGCCGGAAAGAACGCCTCGGCCGTCCTGGTGTCGGCCGAGGATTGGGCCGCCATCCAGGAGACGATGCACCTTCTCTCCGTGCCGGGCATGCGCGAGTCCATCCGTAAGGCCATGGCTGAGCCGCTTTCGAAGAGTGGGCGCGGTTTGAAGTGGTGAAGTGGGAACTTGCGTACTCCAAGCAAGCCCTCAGGGACGCCAGGAAGGTAAAGGCTGCCGGCCTGAAGTCGAAAGTTGAAGATCTGCTGACCATCCTTGAACCGGATCCGTTCCAGACCCCGCCGACTTTCGAGAAGCTCGTTGGCGATCTTGCCGGCGCCTATTCGCGCCGCATCAACATTCACAATCGTCTCGTCTATGAAGCCTTCAGCGAGGAGCGCGTAGTTCGCGTCCTGCGCATGTGGACCCACTACGAGTGATGGCCCCTCTGAACAAATCTCACCTCGACCGGCCCCTGGCGAACTGAGGAATCTGCCCGGATGGTAGCCTCTACGCTGCCGCGCGGGGTCGGCCCGACGCGTGCCTATCCGGAATCGACGAGGGCCTGCCGCGGCCCGGGAGAGCAGAATGAGCACCACCGAACCTACAGCCAGGAACGGCACCCTCCTGATCGTCTGCGCGGCAGTCATCTTCGCGCTCACCTTCGGCATCCGTAGCGCGCAGTCGCTGTTCGTGAGCCCCATCAACACCGCGACCGGGCTCGGCATGGCCTCGATCGGTTTCGCGTTCGGCATCGGGCAGCTGATGTGGGGCGTGACCCAGCCCATCGCGGGCGTGCTTTCCGCCCGATTCGGCAATGGTCCGGTGCTGGTCACCGGCGCGCTGATGATCGCCGCCGGCACGGCGCTCACGCCCTTCGCCTCGACCAGCTGGGCCCTGATCGGCACCGTGGGTGTGCTGGGAATGGGCGGGGGCGGCCTGGCCGGACCCTCGATGCTGATGACGGCGCTCAATCAACTGCTGCCCCCGGCGCGGCGCGCGATGGCGACCTCGATCGTGAACGCCGGCGGCTCGTTCGGCCAGTTCGCGGTGGTGCCGATCGCGCAGCTCCTCAGCTCGACCGCGGGCTGGACGAGTGCGCTGCTGATTCTCGGCGCCACCGCGGTGGCGATTGTCCCGCTGTCGAGGATCCTGTGGGTGCCGCCCGCCGCGCCGATGTCCGGCGCCGCGCCTGCCGGCGAGGTCAGCGTGCGGGCCGCGGTGCGCGACGCCAGCTTCTGGCTGCTGGCGACCGGCTTCTTCGTCTGCGGTTTCCATGTGGCGTTCATCGCGACCCACCTGCCGGGAGTGGTTGCCGCCTGCGGGCTGCCGCCCTCGGTGGGCGCCTGGTCGCTGGCGATGATCGGTCTGTTCAACATTGCCGGCAGTTTCGGCATCGGCTGGGCGATGGGCCGCTGGCGCTCGCGCTCGCTGCTGTCGCTGCTCTATCTTTCACGAGCGCTGACCGTGCTGGCCTTCCTCGCGGCGCCCAAGACCGCGCTCACCTTCATCGTGTTCTCGGCTGCGATCGGATTCACCTATTTGTCGACGGTGCCCGCGACCGGCAATCTGGTGTCCAAGCTCTTCGGGCTGCGAAACATGGCGACGCTGTTCGGCCTCGTCTTCCTGACCCACCAGATCGGCGGCTTCCTGGGCGCGTACCTGGGCGGCAAGGCGTTCGCCGCCACCGGCAGCTACGACTGGATCTGGTATGCCGACATCGCGCTGGCGGTGTTCGCGGCGCTGGTGCACCTGCCGATCCGGGAGAAGCCGATGATGGCGCCGCGCGCGATGCCTGCCTGAGGCCTGCTCGGCGGGCTATCCCAAGCTCAAGATGAAGCCGAGCGACTACTGGCGCCGCCAGTGTTATGCCACCTACCAGACCGATCCCATCGGCATCAAGCTGCTGGAGGACCTGGGCGAGGACAACGTGATGTGGGGCGTCCGCGGATGAAGCTGCCGCGTGTCCGGATCAGTTCTCGGCCCGCGCGCCG
>JAYVOV010000340.1:0-6160 GCA_043757735.1 Burkholderiaceae bacterium | reverse complement strand
ACGATGCTTCAGCGGCCCGCCGCCGTCTGTTCGCCGTCGCACACAACGGGGCTGCGCAGCATCGATCGGCCCGCTGAACCGCGGCACCGTGCGGCGCGCCACATTGACGGCGGCGCTCCGCCCGACCCGGTTGATGTGACCAGTGCCGGTCAGTTCGTCCTACAACGCCTCGCGGCATTCGCCGATGGCGAGGAGGCACCGGTCCAATTACGCTCAATTCCTAATGCAAACCCGGGCACAGACAGGCTGGATTCAACAGGCCTACTTTCGATCTTGCGGCGGCTCGCTTTGAATCGAGGCCCGCTCGTGCAGACACGCCTGAATCACGATGCCGAGATTCAACGAAAAGGGGCCTCCACCATGCGCTCTTGGAAGGATTCCACGGCTTTCTTCTCGGTTTTGCTTTGCACCGCATTGTTGAAGGGCTGTGGCACAACGGTAGTTGGCAGAACACGCACGACGCAGTCATCTGCACTGTCATCAAGCCCACCTCGGGGCGCACTGAGCAACGCAGCATCCACGGACTGCCGGCCACGCAGTTCGTTGGTGCGCGGCGCAACGAGCAGGGCCAGACACAGGCCATGCGCACGCTGCTGGTCAGTGGGCCCGGTGATCGAAACTATCTGCTCAGCTACGGCGCCCGGGATACCCTCGAGCTTCAGCGCGCGATGGTCGGATTGGCCGAGGCCGAAGGTTCGTTTCGCCCACTCAGCACGGCCGAGCGCGCTGCGGCGCGGCCATGGACGCTGAGGGTGGTCCCTTACCCGAGCGGCGGCTTCGACGAAATGGCGCGCTCGTCTCCCCTGATGGTGCAGGCCGAGGCGCAATTGAAACTGTTGAACAGCACCTATGCCGGCGGCGCTGAACCGCGGCCGGGACAGTTGGTGAAGATAGTACGTTAGTGAGTTAGTGAGTTAGTGAGTTAGGCATCGAGGCACATCGCCAAATAGGACACTTCATGGCATCCGCAATCCCGTCTACCGCAATCGCTCGCGACACGCCTGGTGCCTTGGATCGGGCTCTGGTGCAAAGCCACGAAGTGCTCGACAAGGTCGAAGAGGCCGCGGATGACCTTGCATCGAAGAACGAAGCCATCAAGCAGCAGATCTCGCAGGGTGAAACCAGCCTGCCCGCGCACGAGTCGTTGAAGGAAGGCGAACTGGTCGAGGCCAAGGTCCAGGAGGCTGCCGACGACCTGCATCAGATCGCGGAGACGCTGGCTCAGGGTGTAGCCGACCTTAAAAGAGTGGAAGTGGCGCTGGCTGGCTCGCAAAAGGCGCTGGCGCGAACGGAGTCATCGCTGGCCGAAGCCCAAGCGGCGGAAAGGCAATCGAGCCTGCGCGCTTTGCATGACGCCGCAACGGGCCTTCCGAACCGCATCTTGTTCGATGATCGGCTGGGACAAGCAATATCGCTCGCCGAACGCAATCAGTGGATGCTGGCGGTGATGTTCCTCGACCTGGACCGCTTCAAGCGCATCAATGACGAGCATGGCCATGCTGCTGGCGATTTCGTACTCAAAACGGTGGCCACTCGACTGCTCCAGAAGGCGCGCGACGAAGACACCGTGTGCCGTACCGGCGGCGACGAGTTCCTGTACCTCCTGGTCAACCCGCAAGGCAAGGAGAACGTGTTGCGGATCGCCACCGACATACTGGCCAACATCGCCCGCCCGATGGCCTTCAATGGTCTCGATCTGAGGATCAGACCGAGCATCGGCATTGCCCTGTTCCCTGAGTGCGCCGCAACGGGCGCCGAACTGATCGTTCAAGCAGACGCCGCGATGTACACCGCCAAAAAGCAAGGGATTGGCTACGCTCTTTGGAATTCGCTGAGCTGAGTGGCGAGCCCGGCACTGCACGCCTGGTGTCGTGAGAAGGGACTGTTCGAGCATCAGCTCCAGGCCTGGCGCGACGCCTTTTGCGGCGTTGCCGCGCCCGGGCCGCGCGAATCCAGGCTCGCCTTGCTGGTGCTGCAAAAAAATACCAGGCGCTGCGGGAGGACCGGGAGAAATGGCCTCCCTCTCGCAGCGCCAAACCCTGCTCGGCGTGCTCAACGAGGCCTGTCTGGCGCCCGCTTGGCCCAGGCATGCGCCCGGATCGGCCTGAGCGCGCGCAATAGGCATCCCAATCGATGGTCGGGATCCACTCGCAACCGGACCCGCATCGAGGAGGTCCACCTGAATCCGGAGAAGCCCAGGAAGCCGAACGACTCACCCCATCAACAAGCAGCTTGATCTTGAAGTTTCGTGCGACATCTCGGTTGCCAACCACCGCGTCGATGGGCAAAAACTTTATCGCCGAGTTTGAGCGAACAGTTGATCTTCTGAGTGCTCACCCGAGGCGCGGTCCCCGATGGACCGGCGGTCTCAGGCGGCTGCCGCTGCGAAGGTTTCCATACAGCATTATCTACGCGGATTCAGAGTTTGAAATCCGCATCGTGGCGCTGGCAATTCGGCTGGCAGTTCGGTCAAAGGCTCGGTGGCATGAGCCTGTCGGTTCGACTGACCGACCCACTTCCCCCAGGGTTCCTGCTGGCATATTCAAGTCGGCCGCTACTTCCCGGACAGTGCGGGTGCCGCGTTGCCTGACTTTGCTCAGGGCTTAATCTCGGAATTCAGTTGTGCATTGGATTCTTGTCATGGAAGACACCGGTACCCATGCGTCAACCAAGAATCCACTGAGGATTGTTGGATGGGAGGAGTGGGACCTTGATGAGAATCTGAAAGTCGTTGCCTCGAGAGGTTGGTACGACGCCAATGAGTACGCGCGTCAAACGACACAAGGCTAGAGCCCACGCAGGAACGACTCCCGCTCAGGCTTGAGGTCATGAGAGCCGGGGTACGCCCAGGCGATCGAAGTGGGCGATGGTCAACACTGTCTTGATCAGTCCATCGCTGTTGCGCCCGCCCGAGCGGCGTGTGAGTTGCCGGATGCGGGCCTTGAAGTGGGCCTGGGCCATGTGGGCCACCGCACATTTGACTTCACGACCCTTGGCCACCCACAGCTCATAGTCCAGGATCTGAGTGGCCGCCTCGTCGGTGATCCGTGCTGGGGGCTGGGCGATGCAGTCGTCGTCGATGCGGCCCGCGCCAAGCCAGGGACCGTAGTTTGTTGGTGGTGCGTGCCGGCCATCGCCGCCTGCGCTGCGAACACCGCAACGAGGCACCGTGCATCCTCGTTGCGGCTATGCCACGGATACTCGGCAGGTGAGCATCGATTGCAGCTAGCTGGCTGACCTGGCAGTGGCTTCACACGAAGCGGCGACGAGGGCATACTCCACTACGTCCAAAGAGGCAGACCACTTGGAAGCGGCATGAGCAGCCCGATGCAACCCACCGCCGACGCTCGACATCCAGATCTGTCTGAGAAGCCCGAACCGCGCGATCCAGAGGCCGCCTTTCAACAGGCGACGGATGCCCGGACGTTTTACTGGCCCGCCTCGCTTGGCGTCCTGGGCACTCTGGCCCTGGCCGCCTGTGCCGATGGGTCGGGTGGCACGGAAGGACCCGGACCGAGCGCGCTGGTTCAGGTCAAGGCGACGGCGCCCGAGCAGGGCACATCGGTCTATCGTTTCGCGAAGATTTCTAACGGCGCCTACTTCTATACCGGCAATCGCGGTGAGAAAGACCTGGTGCTGCGCGACTACCCGGACTTCCGCTACGAAGGCATCGCCTTCTATCAGTCGGCAACGGTCGGCGGCGTTCCGGTGTTCCGCTTCGCCAACCTGGGCAACGGCGGCTATTTCTACACCGCCAGCGTGGCCGAGCGCGATGCGGTGATCCAAACGCGCCCCGACCTGCGGTTCGAGGGCACGACCTTCTCGGTCACCTCGCCCGACACCGCGGGCGCGCTGCCGGTGTACCGGCTGGCCAATCTGCAGAATGGCGCCTACCTGTACACCACTGCCTCAGCCGAGCGCGATGCGGCGGTCACCAGCGGCCTGTGGCGCGCGGAGGGCGTGGCCTTCCACACCGAAAACAAAGCGGCCAGTTTCGGCACGGCCGAAACGGATCAGGAGGCCGCGCGCTTCCTGCTGCAGGCGCAGCTCTCGGCATCTGACCCCGAGATCTCGGCGGTCCGCACCAAAGGCTATTCGGCTTGGCTCGATGAACAATTCAATGCGCCCGCCAGTCTGAAGGCCTGGGATTGGCTGCAGGTGCGCGGCTATGACGCCGTCGATCAGCGCGCGCTCTACGACTCCGGCGCATACACGGTCGACTTTGCTCTGGCCTATCAGATGGTCAACGCGCCGGACGCCGTGCGCAAGCGCGTGTCTTTGGCGCTCTCAGAGTTCTTCGTCGTGTCCGCGCTGGTTGCCCAGATGCCCTGGACCGGCCTGGCGATGGCGCACTACTGGGACCAGCTCAACGCCAACGCCTTCGGCAATTTTCGTCAGCTGCTGGAAGACATGACGCTGAACCCGACCATGGGCGCGTGGCTCAACACCCGTGGCAATCTGAAAGAAGACCCGCGCATCGGCCGAGTGCCCGACGAGAACTACGCGCGCGAGGTGATGCAGTTGTTCACGCTGGGGCTGACGCGGCTCAATACCGACGGCACGCCGCAATACGACGGAGCCGGCAACCTTCTGCCCACGTATACGCAAAATGACGTGTCGCAGTTGGCGCGCGTGTTCACCGGCTACGACTGGTGGGACGACGGCCGCCGCTTCCCCGTGCCGTCTAATAACACCGACAGGCCGTATCCTGAATACACGCGCCGCGCGATGGTTCTCGACGCGAACAAACACTCGACGCTGGCCGTCAATTTTCTGGGCACGAGCATTCCGGCCAACACCGACGGCGCCACTGCGCTGCGACTAGCGCTGAACACACTCTTCAACCACCCCAACGTCGGCCCGTTCTTCGCGCGCCAGATGATCCAGCGATTGGTCACCAGCAACCCCAGCCCGGCTTATGTGGCGCGGGTTGCAGCGCGCTTCAACAACAACGGCGCTGGCGTGCGCGGTGACCTGAAGGCGGTATGGACTGCCCTTCTGCTCGACGATGAGGCGCGCGGTCCCGCCGGCCTCACGTCCACCACCTTCGGCAAGCTGCGCGAGCCCATGGTGCGGGTGTTCCAGTGGGCGCGCACCTTTGGCGCTGAATCGCGCAGCGGGCTCTGGCAGTGGGGCTTTAACTACGTCGACCCGCTCACGTGGTTCGGCCAGCGGCCGCTGTGGTCACCGTCGGTGTTCAACTTCTTCAGGCCCGGCTACGTGCCGCCGGGAACGGCCTTGGCGGCGACCGGTGCAACAGCACCCGAGTTCCAGATCGTCAACGAGTCGAGCGTCAGCCAGTGGGTCAACTTCATCGACGAACTGAACCTGGCGGCGGCAATTCCCGAGCATGCGTACGGTGACATCGGCATCAGCTTCGTCGCCGAGGTCGCGCTGGCAGCCGATTTGCCCGCACTGCTGCGCCGGCTGAACCTGGTGCTGTGCGCAGGCCAGCTGTCAGCAGCCACCCAACAGCGCATCGTCGCCATCCTGCAACTGCGCGGTCAGCCTGGTGGCAGCGACAGCAGCAAACGCGCGACCGTGATCGCGGCCGTCACGCTCGTCATGAGCTGCGCGGAATACCTGGTGCAGAAGTAGGAACACCGCCATGCCTGTCATCGACCCCGCCCACCACACACGTCGCGCTTTCCTGCAACGCATGGGGAAGCTCGCCGCGGCTGGCGCGGCCACGCCGCTGGGCTTGAATCTGGCCGCCATAGGCGAGGCCGCGGCGTTCAACGCCACCGATTACAAGGCGCTGGTCTGTGTTTTCCTCTACGGTGGCAACGACCATGCCAACACCGTCGTCGCCTACGACGCGCCCAGTTGGGGTGAGTACCGCAACATCCGTCAGGGCGGCTTGGCTATCGACCGCGGCGCGCTGGCCGCCACACGCCTGCTGCCAACCGCCGCACCAAGCAATGCGTTCCGAACTGGGCTCGAGTACGCACTGCACCCGGCGATGCCTGGCCTCACGGACCTGTTCAACAGCGGCCGTGCGGCCGTGCTGCTGAACGTGGGGCCGCTGGTGCGGCCCACCACCCGCGACGAGTACTTGAGTTCCGACCGCGCCCGCTACCCGTTGCCACCGCAGTTGATGTCGCACAACGACCAGCAGTCGGTGTGGCAGTCGCAACGTGCCGAAGGTTCTGCCGTGGGT
>JAYVOV010000339.1:0-6172 GCA_043757735.1 Burkholderiaceae bacterium | reverse complement strand
CGCAGCCTGCGCGCAGTGTTCGATCTGTCGGCGCTCGGTGAACGCACGCTGACGCTCGATTGCGACGTGCTGCAGGCCGATGGCGGCACGCGCACCGCGGCAATCACCGGCGCCTGGGTGGCCGCCCACGACGCGCTCGCCACGCTGATCGCCCGCGGCGCAATCAGTGTCTCGCCGCTGCGCGACGCGGTGGCCGCAGTCTCCGTTGGTTTGTGGCACGGTGTGCCGGTGCTCGATCTCGACTATCCGGAAGACTCGGCCTGCGACACCGACATGAACGTCGTCATGACCGGCCAGGGCGGTTTTGTCGAGATTCAGGGAACGGCTGAAGGTGCACCTTTCGACCGCCGCCAGGCCGATGCGATGCTCGAGCTGGCCCGAAGCGGCATCGAGCGGCTGGTGCAGGCGCAGCAGGGCGCGCTCGAGAGCTTGCAGCCCTATTCGGCATGACACCGGGCGCGCCGATCACCCAGCTGGTTCTCGCCTCGGGAAACGCCGGCAAGATCAGGGAGTTCGCCGCGCTGCTCGCGCCACTGGGCATCACGATCGTGCCGCAGGCGCAGCTGGGCATCGTCGACTGTCCGGAGCCGTATTTCACGTTTGTCGAGAATGCGCTGGCCAAGGCGCGGCACGCCAGCGCGGCCAGCGGGCTGCCGGCACTGGCTGACGATTCAGGCATCTGCGTCGATGCGCTGGGTGGCGCGCCGGGCGTTCGTTCGGCGCGTTGGGCTGAGCTGGCCGGGGGCGGGCGTGACGATGCCGCGAACAACGCTCGTCTAGTGGCGCAGCTGCGCGACGAATTGAACCCCGGCGCGAACCCCGGCGCCGACTACTATTGCGTGCTCGTACTGGTGCGTGCGGCCGATGACCCCCGACCGGTGATCGTCGATGCGGTATGGCGCGGCCAGTTTGTCGGTGCGCCGCGGGGTGCGGGCGGCTTTGGGTATGACCCGCATTTCTGGCTGCCCGAGCTTGGCTGCAGTGCCGCGCAACTCGACCCGGATCGCAAGAACGCGATCAGCCATCGCGGCCAGGCCATGGGTGCGCTGGTCGGCAAGTTGCGCCGGCTGGCTCTGGTTGCCGGCGCGAGCTCATGAAGCCGGTCTCGATCGTCAGGCTGGTGCGGCCGGCGAAGGCGGGGGGAGGGCCGGTGCCGCTCAGCCAGCTGCCGCCCTTGTCGCTCTATGTGCACCTGCCCTGGTGCATCCGCAAATGCCCTTATTGCGATTTCAACTCGCACGAGTGGCAGGCCGGCAGCGCAGCGCCCGGCGTGGCAATGCCCGCCGGCTCTGCCACGACACCGTCCGCCGGCTCTGCCACGACACTGCCGGCGGCGCTCGAAGAGCGCTACCTGACTGCGCTGCAGGCGGACCTCGAGGCGTCTTTGCCGCTCGTCTGGGGGCGCAGCGTTCAGACGGTGTTCATTGGCGGGGGCACACCCAGTCTTTTTTCGCCGGCCGCGATCGAGTCGCTGCTGGCCATGCTGCGGGCTCGACTTCGCCTTGCGCCGAACGCCGAGATCACGCTCGAGGCCAATCCGGGGAGCTTCGAGACGGGCCGATTCGCAGCTTTCGCGGCGGCCGGCGTGACACGGCTGTCGATCGGTGTGCAGAGCTTCGACGATGCCATGCTGCGCGCGATCGGCCGGGTGCATGACGGTGCCCAGGCGCTCGCAGCCGTCGCTGAAGCCGCCCGTCATTTCGAGACCTTCAACATCGACCTGATGTATGCGCTGCCGGGCCAGTCGCTGGCGGCGCTGGCGAGCGATCTGGATCAGGCGCTGGCCTTTGGGCCGCCGCACCTGAGCTGCTACCACCTGACGCTCGAGCCTAATACAGTGTTCGCAAAATATCCGCCGGCCCTGCCCGACGACGACCTGGCCGCCGACATGCAGGATCTGGTGCAGGCGCGGCTCGCGAGCGGCGGTCTGGATCAATACGAAATTTCCGCCCATGCGCGACCCGGCCATCGTGCGCGCCACAACCTGAACTACTGGCAGTTCGGCGACTATCTCGGCATCGGCGCCGGTGCGCACGGCAAGCTGTCTTTTCATGACGGTATCGTGCGGCACGCCCGCTTCAAACACCCCCAGCGCTACATGGATGCAGCCTTGGCGGGCAATGCCATCGAAGAGGAGCGCAGACTGCAAGCGCACGAACTGCCGTTCGAATTCATGCTGAACACGCTGCGCCTCGTTGAGGGCGTTCCCGCCGCCTTGTTCGAGGAGCGTACCGGCCTGTCTCTGGTCAGCCTCTCGGGCGAGCTTCAAAGAGCGGTGGATCGCGGCCTGCTGGCGCCAGATCTCTCGACGATCAGGGCGACCGCGCTGGGGCTCAGCTTTCTGAACGATCTTCAGGCTATGTTTTTGCAGACGAAGTGAGTGCCATCGGGGCATGGAGCTGGTCCAGGCGTCTTCGCAGGCGCGGGCCGATCGGGCGTTCGATGGAAACGTGAATTACCCAGCTGATCGCAAAGACGATGGCGGTCGTTGTCAGCAACGACACGGCAACATTGCCGGTCGTCAAGCGCAGTTTTTCGTACAGCATGAAGCCAAAGAACTCGTGTACCAGGTAGAGCGGGTAGGTCAGTGCGCCGGCAGCGGCGGTCAGGCGCGAGGCCTTCATTTGCAGGCGACCGATCGAGATCAACCAGAAAAGGGTGAAGATCAGTGTGACGAATGCGGCAACCAGCGGCAGCTGCACGAGGGGGGGCTCCCCAGCCGCGGGATTCATGCTCTGGGCGTCCTGCAGCGAATACACGAGTGCGAGTCCGTACGACGCTGCGACCAGTCCCATCCGCACGCGGCTCATCCCCTGAGTCCGGATCAGGAAGAAGGCCCCTCCAGCGACGAAAAAGGGCGCCCACTTGGCGTTGAGCCAGAATATGACCGGCCACATCGGGCGCAGGGCGTTGACCGCACTGATCACCAGCCACGCGATCAGCAGCCACTGCAGATGACGCATCAGCCCCAGGCGGATAGCCAGCCAGACATAGATGTAGAAGTGCAGCTCATAGGCCAATGACCAATAGGCGCCGTCGACGTACGGGACATTGAACCAGTGCGGCAGCATCGTCAGATTCACGAGATACGTCTTGAGCGTGACCATGAAGCGAAGATCGCCGAGCAGCCAGGCCGTTCCCGCAGTCAGCGTGGCGCCGATCCAGAGCGCCGGATATAGCCGCGCGACTCGTGAAGCAAAAAATGCGCGCGGTGTCGCGCTTTGGGCTGACATCAGAATGACAAACCCGCTGATGACGAAAAACAGGTGTACGCCGAGATATCCGTACCGCGCGACCGACTCGGCGAGGGGGTAATCGACGCCGGTCATCCAGCCTGCCTTGGGGCCGCGCGAAAGGTAATGGAAGGCAACGACGCTCAGGCAGGCGACGCCGCGCAGCAGGTCAATTTCGTTGTAGCGATGGGCTTCGTTCTTCAATTCGATTTTCCGGTTGCGCTCAGGACTCTCGGCGCGACGGCGCTTGTGCGGTCAGCCTGTCTGCGAGCCGCTTGTAGCCGGTTGCAGAGAGGTGGATCCCATCGGGCAGCGCATATTCCTCTTTCAGCCTGCCGCGGGAGTCACTGAGCCAACTGGAGTCGAGGTAAGTGCAAGCAGGGCGATTGGCGCACGTCTGCCCGATCAGGCGGTTTGCCTCGACCGTTCGCAGCGATTCGTCATCCGAGCGGCGGGTGGGCGGGATCGCGATGAGCATGGCGGCGGTTGTCTGAGGGATTGTTCTGAGCAGTGTCGCCACCGCAGCGGCGACGCCGGCAGGGGACCCGCCTTGTGCAAGATCGTTGCGCCCGGTCATTATGACGATCCGCTCGGCAACCTGAATGGCCGCATATCGAGGCATCCTGCGGGCGAGGCGCTCAGCGGTTTCGCCAGCGATGGCGAAATTGACGCTCCCGGCCGGCAATTGCGAGGTTGGCATCCCGTGTAAATGGCTGTCGCCAAACAGGACGATCGCTCGCCGATCGACAATCGGATCACCGCGGAGCTGTACTGCAGTCAACGTGGATTCGAGGTTTTGTTGAGCTATCGACAAGCGGCCAGATCTCCAGTCCAGCCAAGTCGTCGCTTCGAAGTATGCGTTTGGGCTCAGCAGCCAGGCGAGAGTCGCGAAAAGGACGCCGATCGCGATGAGGCCGGCGGCAAGCAGGCTTCGTTTCACCCGAGAACTCACTGTGGCTGCCAAGAAATGGTCGGGATTGCGATACGGGGGCTGAACGGCTGGCGTGCCGAAGCAGGTATCGCCAGCCAGTGGCGTAATCTACCGGAGACAGTGGAACGCGACGTGATCCAAGTCACGCAGCAGGTCGATGGCAGAAACGACGCGCTGAGTCGAAAGCGACAAAATGGTGCATAAATGGAAATTGCACATTTGTGGTGCGCACAGAAATTGTGCAAATACCTGCAAGGGTGCTAAGTCCCTGAATCTGTTCATCTCTGCCCAGCGCAAAACTGCCCCGTCGATGGCATGGAAACTGCTAGTTTGCCAGCGGTAGGAAAAACGCCCACAATCTCGCGGGTTTTCGCAGGGCAACCCCTTTCACATCGAACAGCAGCAATCAGGAGAGTATCGAATGGCGAGCGCCAAAGACGTCATGAAAATGGTGGCGGACAACGAGGTCAAATTCGTTGACCTCCGGTTTACCGATACCCGCGGCAAAGAGCAGCACGTTACGGTGCCCGTCAGCCACTTTGACGAAGACAAGTTCATCAGCGGTCACGCCTTCGACGGTTCGTCGATCGCCGGCTGGAAAGGCATTGAAGCGTCTGACATGCTGCTGATGCCGGATCCGGCAACCGCCAACATGGACCCGTTCCGCGAGGAACCCACCATGCTGCTGAGCTGCGACGTGGTCGAGCCCTCCGACGGCAAGGGCTATTCGCGCGATCCGCGCTCACTCGCCAAGCGCGCCGAGGCATACCTGAAGGCCAGCGGCGTGGGCGACACCGCCTATTTCGGCCCAGAACCCGAGTTCTTCATTTTCGACTCAGTGACCTGGGGCGTGGACATGTCTGGCTGCTTCGTGAAGATCAACTCCGAAGAAGCACCCTGGAGCACCGGCAAAGAATTCGAAGGCGGCAATCTGGGCCATCGACCCGCGGTCAAGGGCGGCTACTTTCCGGTCCCCCCGGTGGACTCGTTCCAGGACATGCGTTCCGAGATGTGCCTGCTGCTCGAGCAGATGGGCGTGCCCGTCGAAGTGCACCACCATGAAGTGGCCGCACCCGGTCAGTGCGAAATCGGCACCCGATTCTCCACGCTGGTGCAGCGCGCCGACTGGCTGCAGATCATGAAGTACGTGATCATGAACGTGGCCCACAGCTACGGCAAAACGGCCACCTTCATGCCCAAGCCGATCGTCGGCGACAACGGCTCCGGCATGCACTGCCACCAGTCGGTGTGGAAAGACGGTGTCAATCTGTTTGCCGGCAATGGCTACGCGGGTCTGTCGGACTTCGCCTTGTACTACATCGGCGGCATCATCAAGCACGCCCGTGCGCTCAATGCGATCACCAATCCCGGCACCAATTCGTACAAGCGTCTGGTGCCTGGCTTCGAAGCCCCGGTCAAGCTCGCCTACTCGGCGCGCAACCGCTCGGCCTCGATCCGCATTCCGTACGTGAGCAACCCGAAGGGTCGTCGCATCGAGGTTCGATTCCCGGACCCCACCGCCAACCCTTATCTGGCCTTCGCGGCAATGCTGATGGCCGGCCTGGACGGCGTGCAGAACAAGATCCACCCGGGCGAAGCCGCTGACAAGAACCTCTACGACCTGCCGCCGGAAGAAGACGCGAAGATCCCGACCGTGTGCTCGTCGCTCGATCAGGCGCTCGACTATCTGGACAAGGATCGCGAGTTCCTCACCCGCGGCGGCGTGTTCAGCGACGAGATGATCGACGCTTATATCCACCTGAAAAATGAAGAAGTCACGCGCTTTCGCATGACCACTCACCCGGTCGAATTCGACATGTACTACTCGCTGTAAGGCGAGGCTGGATGTGGACGGCGAAGGCCGCCCGCGTCCCCAGGGAAGGGCTGGTTCGCCGGCCCTTTTTGCATGGTGCGCCCGGCACGGGCGCACTCTTGCGGGTGCAAGTCCCGCCGTAAGTTGATCACAGCGAACGAAGCGAAGCGCAACTGCATGAGGGTGACCGAGTGT
>JAYVOV010000338.1:0-1705 GCA_043757735.1 Burkholderiaceae bacterium | reverse complement strand
CATGCGCGGCACACAACACCCCCGGGAGCAGGTCGAGCTGCACACGCGGCGCAAATGTGCCACCCAGGTACTTCGAGACAAACCGTGTGCGCGGCCAGCTGCGCATCACCCAGCGCATTGCCGCGAGGGACACGGGATCCAGGCCCACCGCCGCATCGGGCAGACGGTCTTCACTGAAACGCGTGTGCCACTCGATCACCGAGGCATGCACCCGATAGGCCTCTTCGATGGTGAGCCGGATGTGCGCCGACTGAAACATCAACCTGGCCATCGCGAAGCGGCGCGCGAAGCCCTCGAACCAGATCACGTCGTGATCGGGTCCGACAGACACTGCAAGCTCCTGACGCTGCGAACCCGTCAGCGGCTGTGTCTGCAGCGGGCGACGCTGAACGCAGCGCTGCTCGATAAAAGCTGCCAGCGGATCAGATGGCAAATCGGCCACAGGCTCGAGATGAACGTCGAATACGGGTGCGGCTTCCGGACTGGCAGCATTACGTTCAATGCGGGCTGACAAGCCAAAGGTGCTCGTTGCGATTCGCAATGTCTCGAGCATTGCACCGATAGACAATCGGCTGGGCCGCCCGTCGAGGTCGTAGACGCAGTGTTCGCGGGTATCGAATCCGTGCACCCGCACATGGCGTGGGGAACACACCTCGAAGCGCCAGGGCTGAGTGTTGTCGCCACTGGGCGCCCAGCGCGCCTGCTCGAGTATCGAACGCAGCGTTGGATCCAGGTCGCGTGAGGCGCTGTGCGCAGGAGAATAGAGCATCGAAGGGGCGATTGAGTAGCAGCAATAGTACCGTTTCGCGACCGTGAATCGATCATGAAACAAGATGCAAAGAAGCAGGACGGAGAAAAAACCAATCATGTCAAGGTATAGCCCCCCGTGCGTAGTAAACTAGCATCAAGAAATCGTTGGTCTCGCTGAACTCTGGTCACTCTGGTTTACCAGCCCGTGTTCTCTGGACTGTCCGCTCCTTCATCGTTCGTCGAAGGAAGGCAACACCTTGTACGAATCCGGAAGCAGTACCTCCCTGCTCGAGGCGGACACGCTGACTGCGCTGGCAATGGTCGATGGCGCGCTTTGCGAGCGCGTCCTGATCGAAACCGAGCTCACGCCGCAGGCATTCCTGCATGGCACGGCAGCGCAGCGTTCGTTGTTTCTCGACGGAGCCAATGCCCGTTTCAGCATTCGCCTGGCCAGCAATGATGACCACCGCAGCGAAGCCAGCTTTCTGGTTCGCAAAATGTATGGCTGGCGTGGCTATGAAACCGACGATGCCACTCAGCCCAACTGCATCACCCTGATCGCGTCTCTGGGCGGCAGGATGCTCGCCACCATCACAGTGGGTTTCGACTCACCCGCGGGGCTGGCTGTGGGTGCCCTCTACCCCGAACAGGTCGAGCGGCTGGAACTTGATGGCGCGCGCCTGTGTGAGTTCACCCGCCTGGCTGTTGACCGCACCGAACACTCGAAAGAGCTGCTGGCCATGATGTTCCATGTGGCCTACATGTACGCCCGCTACATACATGACAAAACAGACCTTCTCATCGAAGTGAATCCGCGTCATGCGCGTTTCTACAACCGCATGCTGGGGTTTCGACGGCTGGGCCCTGAGCGCTTATGCCCCCGGGTAAACGCACCGGCGGTACTCATGTGGCTGCCCCTGCAGCACGCTGAGGAACAGATATCCGTTTATGGCGG
>JAYVOV010000337.1:0-6216 GCA_043757735.1 Burkholderiaceae bacterium | reverse complement strand
TCTTTTGGTGGCGCATCAGGGACTCGAACCCCGGACCTGCGGATTATGATTCCGTCGCTCTAACCAACTGAGCTAATGCGCCGAAGGGGGCGAAGTCTAACGGAGGCGCTGGGCGATTGTCAAAGTGACACCAGCCCACCCTGGGTCCAGAGTTCGCGCAGCTTGAACTTCTGGATTTTTCCCGAGCCGGTCAACGGGAATGCCTCGACCACAAACCAGTGGCGCGGCGTCTTGTGCGGCGCCAGCTTGGCACGCATGTAGTTGAACAACTCCGTCTTGTCGACGACAGCACCAGGCGCCGGCCGTACGAACGCGGCCACCTCCTCGCCCCATTTGTCGTCGGGCAGGCCAACTACCGCCACCTCGCCCACAGAGGGGTGCTGAAACAGCAGCTCCTCCAATTCGCGCGGGTATACGTTTTCGCCGCCGCGGATGATCATGTCCTTCAGGCGGCCTTCCACCGTGCAATAGCCGCGGGCGTCCATCGCGCACAGGTCGCCGGTGTGCAGCCAGCCCTCGGCGTCGATCGCGGCCGCGGTGGCCTCGGGCATCTCGAAGTAGCCCAGCATCACGTGATAGCCGCGGGTGCAGTATTCGCCGATCTTGCCGATCGGCAGCGTTTGCCCGCTGGTGGGGTCGACGATCTTGACCTCGACATGCGGCATCGGCGGCCCGATGGTGCCGGCCTTGTCGGCCAGTGTGTCGTCGGTGTGGGTCATCGAGGCCACCGGCGAGCACTCGGTCTGGCCGAAGACGATGGTGAACCGGGCGCCCAGGCGCTCTTCCAGCACAGTGACCAGGCTGGCCGGCACGGTGGAGCCGCCCGAGCAGATGGCATTGAGCGTGGAAAGGTCAGTGGTGGCGAAGCTGGGGTGTTCCATCATCGCGATCAGCATGGTCGGCACACCCAGCATCGCGTTGACCTTGTAGCGCCCGATCAGCTCCAGAACCAGGCCGGCGTCGAAGGCTTCCACCACCACCTGGGTCGCCCGTTTCGACACAGCGCCCAGCACACACAGCACGCAGCCGCCGGTATGGAACAAGGGCATCGTGGTGAGTTGCACCCCGCCATCGGCAATGCCCATGCGATCGGCCGTATGCGCGCCGTCGTTGACCAGGCCCCGATGGCACAGCAGTGCGCCTTTCGGGAAGCCGGTGGTGCCGGAGGTGTACTGGATCATGACCGGGTCTGTGGCGTGCACCTTCGGCAGTTCGATGGCGCGGTCATCGCCAGCGGCCACGAACGCATCCCAGTGATCGAAGCGGATGATCTCGCGCAGTACCGGGCAGTGCGGCGCAACCTCATGGATGGTGTCGAGCATCGGGTTGCCGCGAAAGCCGGGCACCACCACGACGCCGACGGCGCGCGACTGTTTCAGAACGTATTCGACCTCATGGGCGCGAAACCCGGGGTTGATCGTGACCAGTACCAGCCCGGCCATCGCCGCGCCGAATTCCATCAGGATCCATTCGGGCAGGTTAGGCGCCCAGATGGCGACGCGCTCGCCGGGCTCGAAGCGCTTGCGCAAGGCGCGCGCGGTGCGTTGCGACTGCTCATGGAGCTCGGCGTAGGTCCATTGGCGGCGGGCAGCGGGGTCTGCCGTACCCGCGACCAGGGCCACCCGGTCAGGGGTGGTTTGAGCCGCCCAGGCCAGCAGTTCGCCCATTGTCAGGTCGCGCAGGGGCGGCTCGGCGGGACCGATTGCGAGAGATTGCGTCAAAGCCATTGCGTCTGCAGCTCCTGGTGCGTCGAATAGGGTTTCAAAGGTCGCCAATGATAGGGGGAAAGCGAACGGTGATGATCGCGCCGACGGCAGGCTCGATCGGCTCCGTCCACTCAGCCGTCGTCGGCACGGTCACCACGTCTGGCACGGTCACCACGTCTAGTACGGTCACCACGTCTGAAACGGCGGCGTGGTCCGCCACAGTCGCCATCCCCGCCGCCAGGGTGATTTCCCCGACTGGCGCAGCGCCCGGATCGCGCCCGTCAATCCTCACCTGCGCCCCGTGCTGCTCGGCGATCTCGCGCACGATGGCCAGGCCCAGGCCGCTGCCGTCGATCCGGGAGCCCAGAACACGGTAGAAGCGCTCGAACACCAGGCCGCGCTCGGCGCTGGCAATGCCCGGCCCGCTGTCTTCGACCTGAAAAATGCCGGTGGCCTCTTCGCGCAGGAGTCGGATTGTGACCCGGCCGCCATCGGGCGTGTAGCGCAGCGCGTTGTCGATTAGATTGTTGAACAGTTCACGCAGCAAGATGGGGTGGCCGGCGATGGGCACCGGCTCGTCGTCGCTTTCGTAGCCGAAGTCGATGCGCCGCTGAATCGCCGCGTTGGCCCAGTCCATCACGACCTCGCGCAGCAGCGGGGCGAGATCGATTTCCTCGAGTTGAGCGGCGTCACGCTGATTTTCGCTCCGCGCGAGCGCGAGCAGCTGGCTGATGAGGTGGGCAGCGCGGTCCGACGAGATGGCCAGCTGCTCGAGGCTGCGCCGGACCTGCGCCGGATCGCTTTCGCGCATCGCCAGTTCGGCTTGGGTCCGCAGTCCGGCCAAGGGCGTCTTCATCTGATGAGCGGCGTCCGCGATGAAGCGCTTCTGCGCGCCGATCCGGTCATTCAGGCGCGAAAGCAACTCGTTGAACGCATCCACCAGCGGTGAAATTTCCGACGGCACGCCGGTGCGGTCGATCGGCGAGAGGTCATCGGGTTGACGGTCGCGCAGGCGCTGCTGCACCCGCTGCAGCGGCGCCAGGCCGCGCGACAGGCCGAACCAGACAAGGCCCACCGCCAGCGGCAGGATCACGAATTGCGGAAAGATGACGCCTTTGATGATCTCGTTGGCCAGCTGATCGCGCTTGTCCTGGGTTTCGGCAATCTGGATCAGCACCGAGGCCTGTGTGCCGTCCGATTCTGCAGGTTCGACGTAGGTATAGGCGATCCGCACCTCTTCGCCGTGGAAGGTGCCGTTGCGCAGTTTCACCACTCCGGCTTCCGGGAAGTCATAGAGCGCCGGCGGCGGCACGTCGGCTTCGCCGCGCAGCAGTTCACCGCCGCTGGCGCTGATCTGGAACGACACGTAGCCTTCGTCGGCCGTCGGCAGCAGTTCGCGCAACTGGCGCGACGGCGGCAGCGGTCTGCCGGCAATGTAGGCTTGTGCCTGCTGAGCAAGCACGTTTGCGTGATCCACGAGAGCGCGGTCGAACGGTGCATCGGCCAGCGAACGCGCCACCACGAAAGTCACTGCCACAGACAACGGCCACAGCAGCAGCAGCGGCGCCAGCATCCAGTCGAGAATTTCTCCGAACAGCGAGCGTTGCTCAAGTGCGCCCGTCGGCGCGAGCGGCCAGCGGCCGCGGCCCGGCTGTTCGGCGCGCCGCGGCCCGGATTCATGGGTCGCGAGCAGATCCTGGAGGACCGAGCCATTCGCTCTTGATCTTGTGCGTTCCGGCTTGGCCTCGGGCTTCAGGCCATCGCGCCCGGGCGCGTTCATGCGTTGGCGTTCACGTCCGCCGGTCGTTCCAGGCAGTAGCCGAGTCCGCGAACGGTGGCAATACGCACGCTGCCACCGCTTTCCAGCTTCTTGCGCAGGCGATGCATATAGACCTCGATGGCATTGTGGCTGACCTCTTCACCCCACTCGCACAAGTGGCTGACGATCTGCTCTTTGCTCACCAGGCGGCCGGCGCGTTGCAGGAGGATTTCCAGCAGGCCGACTTCGCGTGCCGAGAGCTCGAGCGGCTGCTCGTTGAGCCAGGCCATGCGGCCCACCTGGTCGTACACGAGCGCGCCGCATCGCAGTTGCGAGGTGCTCGCGCCCATGCTGCGACGTACCAGCGCGCGGACTCGCGCCTCGAGTTCGGTCAATGCGAAGGGTTTTGACATGAAGTCGTCGGCGCCCAGGTCCAGCCCGCGCACCCGCTGTTCGACGGAATCGGCCGCGGTCAGGATCAGCACCGGCAGGCCATCGTTGCGGGCACGCAGCCGCTTGAGCACATCGAGCCCCGACATCCGCGGCAGACCGAGATCCAGAATAAGGAGGTCGTATTCGTGAAGGGCGAGGGCTGAGTCGGCATCGCTGCCGCTGTCGACATGATCGACCGCATAGCCGGAGCCGCGCAATGAGCGGCAAAGCCCGTCGGCAAGCACCTGATCGTCCTCAGCCAGCAGAATCCTCATCCGTTCTCCCAGGCCCAATCACGCCGGCCGGAAGTTGCCGGGCGGCACGTGTTTGAAGGGCCAGTGTAGGAAGCAGCGCCCGGCCGGTCAATCGGGACGAGGCCCGGCAGGGCCGGGCGGCACTTCAGGCGCCGCCGTGGCTGCCGTGCAGGCGCCGTTCAGCGGCTCGCAGCGCATCGCGTGTCTGCCGTGCCGCTTCGCGTGCGGCGCTGGCGAAATTCTCATCTTTGCCGGCGTAGAGGATGGCGCGCGATGAGCTGACGATCATGCCCCAGCCGTCGGCGCGTCGGCCAGCCTGCACGGTGGCCTCGATATCGCCGCCTTGCGCACCGATGCCGGGCACCAGCAGCGGCATGTCGCCGACGATCTCGCGCACCCGGCGCAGCTCGGTCGGCACGGTGGCGCCCACCACCAGCGCGGTCTGGCCGTTGGGATTCCAGCGCTCGCAGGCCAATCGGGCCACCCGTTCATAAAGCCGTTCGCCGGGCGCCACTTCCAGCGATTGCAGGTCGGCGCCGCCAGGATTGGAGGTACGGCAAAGCAGGATCAGGCCGCGATCGGGCCAGTTCAAATAGGGTTCGATCGAGTCATGCCCCATATAGGGGTTCAGGGTGACCGCATCGGCCTGATAGCGCTCGAAGACCTCGCGTGCGTACTGCTCGGCGGTCGGGCCGATGTCGCCGCGCTTTGCATCGAGTATCACCGGCACGCCCGGGTGCCGGGTGTGGATGTGCGCGATCAGGGCCTGCAGCTGATCTTCCGCACTCTGGGCGGCGAAGTAGGCGATCTGCGGCTTGAAGGCGCAGACCAAGTCGGCAGTGGCATCGACGATGGCCCGGCAGAACTCGAAAATAGCGTCGGGGCGCCCGGCCAGTCCGGCGGGCATGCGGGCCGGGTCGGGATCGAGTCCGACGCACAGAAGGGAATCGTCGCGTTGCCAGGCATTCGCCAACATCGAAACAAAAGACAATTCAGGCTCCCTTGATAGTGCGCGGTCGCATTGTGCCGACGCAGTTGCGACAGCCAGGCTGCCGCGCCGAATGCCGCCAGGCAGTCCCCCGACAGTACTTCGGTTGCATGGTATCCGCCCAGCGCCGGCAGTTAACATGGTCGAATGGGCATTTCGCGGCATTGGGTGAACTTCTCCGCCCCAGCAAACCCAGCGACCGGCAGGCGCCGTTGCTGGCCGCTGGTGCTGGCGTGTGGGCTGCTGGCGGGTTGGCAGCTTGCGCTTCCAATCGAAGCGCGGGCCACGCTCACGGTCGTCCCGGATGGCAGAAAGGCGCCGGCGGCGGCGCAGCCCGCGCCAGCAGTCCCGGCTGTGCCAGGCGCACCTCTCGCAGGCTCATCGGCAGGCCCGACCGGCTCCGCGGGCGCCGCAGCGCGGGGCAAGGCTGCACCGAAAGAAGCTTCGCCAAGAGAAACCCCTCTTCGGGAGGGCGCCATTCGCGAGCCTAATCCCGTCAAGCCACGTGGCGGCGAGTCGATGCGCGCAGCCTGCAGCGATGAACTGGTCGCACTGTCGCTGGGCACGCTTGGCCCTGAAGATATCGAGCGCCTGCGCCAGAAGGGCTGTCTGCCGGCAGCGGCAAAATAGGGACCCGCTGCCAACTCGTGAATGCCAATGACGGCCGTGGGGCTTACGATGTGGGCTGTTCGGAGATCGCCTCATGTCTGCTGGTTCTTCACTCGGTTGGCCGTCAGGCCGTTCATGCTCGCTGGTCGGGGCCTTATTTGTTCTTTTTCTGGGCCTCTCCGGGTGCGCCGCGCCGCCGCCCGCGCCGCTACCGGTGGCTCCCGGTGAGCGCCAGTACGAGCTCAGCGCCGCGATCGATGCCATCGCCATCGATCTCGCCGCCCAGCTGCAGGCGCACGCGGCCCGCACGGCGCCGGCAGGCGTAGCCGGTGTCGTCTCCCGCCTGCAGGGGCCTGCTCCTGTGCGTCAGGCCGTCCTTGACCCTTTCATCGACGCCCAGAACGGTTATGGCACGCGGACTACCCTGCGCGCTCAGGATGAACTGATATCGCGATTGAGCGCGCGCGA
>JAYVOV010000336.1:0-6218 GCA_043757735.1 Burkholderiaceae bacterium | reverse complement strand
AGGGTGTTCATGGCTGCGACGCTACACAAGCTGCGCGAACTGCCCTCAAACCAGCGGGCAGGCTTACGGCAAAACAGTGCCGCGCAGACGCCGGATGTCCGAATGCGCCCACCGTCTCAGGGAAAATCCCCCATTTGGCGCATTGATGCGCCCGGCAAAGCGACGGATCATTGCGCCCAGTGCATATTGCTTTCGCAATGCGGTATTGTGCCGCTCCGTGACAAACCCGTTGCGACCCGCAACGACCCGATTTCCGATCAATGACATCCGCCAGCCTGACCTTCCCGGTGTTCGCATTTCCCGCAGTCGCTTCGGCGTGCACCGGCGGGCCCGACCTGCCGGCGCCGCGCGAACTGCTGAGCTGGTGGCTGGCGATCGCGCTTCTCACCTGGGTGCAAGTGCGCCATGGGGCCTTTCTGCCATTGCCCGACCCGGCATGGCGGGGCGTGGTTGCGCTGGCCCTGTCTGTCACCATCGTGTCGTCGGTTGCCGGACGATCCGCCCTCGAGGCGGTGCTGCTGCTGGTCTGCGCCGGAGCAGTAGCCATTGTCGGCGGCTCTGTCGCCCTCGTCCCGCTGGCCAGCGCCGCCGCCGCGCTGGCTCTCACCCACCCGCACGATGGCATCCGCGCGCGGCGTCCGCGCAATGGCTGGCGCGGCGCGATCGGACCGTGCGCGCTCGCCGTGCTGAGTCTCGCGGCCTGGAGCCCGTCGCTGCTGGCCAATGAATGGCTGGTCGACCGCGCCGCGCAGGTTTGCACCGCGATGTTCGCGGCTGGCGTGGTGGTGCTCTCCTGGATTCATGCCAGGCACTGTCAAGGCGCGGGCGGATCCCCCTACGCCGGGCCGGTCTGCGCGGTCGCCATTCTGGCGGGCGCCGGCTGCGGATTAGCCACGACCGATCTCAAACACACGGTTGCCATGCTGCTGATCCTCGCAACGTGGCTGCCGCTGCTGCTGGCAGCCCACCAGCCGGCTGGCAACCCCACCACCTGGTGGTTCCGCCGCGGCGCAATCACCTTGTCTGCCTGTGCGCTCGGCTGCTGGCTGTCGGTCACCGTTGTGACCCTCTGAGTGCTGGGCGCAAGGCGATCAGACCGAGCAAAGGCCCGGGCGCCAGCAGCCAGGCCACCCGCTCACCCAGGCTGTCGAAAAGACCGCTGGCCAGTTGAATCCCCAGCACCGTGATGAAAAACCCGATGCTGTTCTGGATCGCCAGCGCACTGCCCATCAGCTCGGGCGGGCATGCCCGGGCTGACATAGCGGAGAACTGCGGCGAATCGGCCATCACTGCGGCGCCCCAGAACAGCATTGCCGCGAGCACGATCCACAAGGGCAGACTGGGGGCGATCAACGGGAACGCCACGCACATCAGACCGGAGGCGGCCAGCGCGGTGGCGGCCACGCGTGCACTGCCGAAGCGCCGGCTCAAGGTCCCGCCAGCCACGCAGCCTATTGCGCCCGCCGCCACGGTGGCGAAAGACCAGGCAGCAACCTGCGAGGGCTCGGCCACCCCCTGTCGGGCGAGCGCGCGCGCGATGAAAAACGGCGCCAGGGTGATCACCGCGTAGAGCTCCCACATGTGCCCGAAGTAACCGAATGCCGACGCCCGAAACGCCGGCACCCGAAAGGCCGCCAAAACCGACCCCCAGCCCGGTCGGCCGCGCACGCCCGCGTCAAACCCGGTCTGGGCCGCAAACGGACCGTCGCCCAGCCGCCAGACGATGGCCGCGCCCGCCAGCGCCAGACCGGAAGCCACCAGCATCTGACTCTGCCAGGGCAGTGCGCCCGCGGTGGCACGAATCAGGTGCGGCAGCGCGGTGCCGATGCCCAGCATGCCGACCAGCCAGCCGAGCATTTCGCCGGCGCGCTGCGGCGCCCACCCCACCACCAGCTTCATACCCATCGGATAAACCCCCGCCAATGCGACGCCGGTCAGCAGCCGCCAGGCCCAGGCCTGGCCGACCGAGTGCGCGAACAGCGGCACCATCGCATTGGCAAATGCGCCGAACATGGCGCCCGCCGCGAAAATCCGGCTCGCCGCGTAGCGGTCGGCCAGTCCGGACATCGAGATGAACAGCGTGCCGGCGATGAAGCCCAGCTGAACCGCGCTGGTCAGCGTGCCGACCTCGCTCACCCCGATACCCCAGTCGCGCGCCAGCTGGTCGGCCACGCCATTGGCGCTGAACCAGAGAACGGTGCCCAGCAGTTCGGCGGTGACGATCCAGGCGATGGCCGAGGTGTTCCGCATGACGCACTGTGGTTGGCCAAACGGCCGATTGCAAGCAGGCAAGCTGTCGGAGTTGAATCCTGCCCCCGCCGGTACGACACTAGGCATCATGACACTACCCATTCAGTTCGCCGACATCCGCAGCGCCGCCGAGCGCCTGCGCCCGGTCGCCCACCGCACACCCACCCTGCGCTCGCGCACCGCCGACGCGCGCACCGGCGCCAGGCTCTTCTTCAAGTGCGAGAACCTGCAGCGCATCGGCGCCTTCAAGTTCCGTGGCGCCTACAACGCGCTGGCGCAGTTCAGCCCAGAGCAGCGGCGCGCGGGTGCGGTCGCCTTCTCCTCCGGCAATCATGCGCAGGCGGTCGCGCTGTCGGCCCGGCTGCTGGGCATGCCGGCCACCATCGTGATGCCCCGCGATGCACCGGCCATCAAAATTGAGGCAACCCGCGGCTACGGCGCCGAAGTCGTGCTCTACGACCGGCGCCGGGAAGACCGTGAAGCCATCGGCCGCGGTCTCGCCCAGGAACGTGGCATGACGCTCATCCCGCCCTATAACCATGCCCACGTCATGGCCGGCCAGGGCACCGCCGCGCTGGAGCTGATCGAAGACGTGACCGCCATGGGCGAAGGCCCGCTCGACGCATTGCTGGTCTGCGTCGGCGGCGGCGGTCTGATTTCCGGCTGCGCGGTCGCCGCCCGCCATCTCACACCCGCCTGCCGCGTGATCGGGGTCGAGCCGCAGGCCGGCAATGACGTGCAGCAGTCGCTCGCGCTGGGCCGCATCGTGCAGATCGATCTCCCCGACACCATCGCCGATGGCGCGCAGACCCTGCATGCCGGCGAACTCACTTTCGCCGTGATGCGCGAGTGCGTCGACGAGATCCTCACCGTCACTGACCCGCAACTGGTTGCAACCATGCGGTTTTTTGCCGAACGCATGAAGCTGGTCGTCGAGCCGACCGGCTGCCTGGCGGCTGCGGCCGTGCTCGAGGGCGTTGCGAGCCTGCCCGGCAAACGGGTCGGCGTGATCGTGAGCGGCGGCAACATCGATCTGGCGCGCTACGCGGCCTTCCTGAACGCGTCTGCGTGATCCGCCTGGAAAACGGCACAGCGACCCGCAAGACCCTGGGAACCTGTCGGCGTTGAATCCTGCCCGCGTGACCCGACGCCACGCTCGTGCCATGCTTTGCCTTTGAAACATTCCTGAAGCCGGCTCACCCGCCGGCCTGGCTACCGACATGACCGACAACCAACTCACCGAACGCCTGCTGGACGCCGTCGATGCCGCCTTCGACGAAGAAATCCGCTTTCTGTCCGACCTCACCCGCATCCCGTCGCTGCGCGGCGAAGAAGCCACCGCCCAGGATTTCATGGCGCGGGCTTACGCCAGCCGCGGCCTGGACGTCGACCGCTGGAAGATCGACGTCGAGCGAATCCGCCACCTGCCGGGTTTTTCGCCGGTCGCGGTTTCCTATGACAACGCCTACAACGTGGTCGGTGCGCATCGTGCGGCCAAGCCGGCTGCCGGCCAGCCGGGGCGCTCGCTGATCCTCAACGGTCACATCGACGTGGTCCCGACCGGGCCGCTCGACATGTGGGGCACACCGCCTTTTGTGCCCATGATCCGCAATGGCTGGATGCACGGGCGCGGCGCCGGCGACATGAAATCCGGCCTTGCCGCCAACCTGTTCGCGCTCGACGCGATCGCCCGCTGCGGCCTGGCGCCGGCGGGCGATGTCTATCTGCAATCGGTCATCGAAGAAGAGTGCACTGGCAATGGCGCCCTGGCCTGCCTGGAGCGCGGGTACCGTGCCGACGCGGTGATCATCCCCGAGCCGATGGCCGAAGAACTCATGACGGCCCAGGTCGGCGTGATCTGGTTTCAGGTGAAAGTGCGTGGCCGGCCAGCCCACGTGGCGGTGGCCGGCAGCGGCGCCAACGCAATCGAGGCCTGTTACCCGATCATGCAGGCGCTGCACCGGCTCGAGCATCAATGGAACGAGGCCGGCCATCCCGCCTTCGCCGGCCACGCCCACCCGATCAACTTCGTCGTGAGCAAGATCGAAGGCGGCGACTGGCCTTCGTCGGTACCGGCCTGGTGCACCTTCGACATGCGGATCAGCCTTTTCCCCGGCATGTCGCTGGAACAGGTGCGCAGCGATGTCGAGGGCTGCGTTACCACAGCGGCGGCCACCGACCCCTACCTGGGCGCCAACCCGCCGCAGCTCGTCTACCACGGCTTCATGGCCGAAGGCTGGGTGCTGCCGAAAGGCACCGAAGCGCAGGGCGTTCTGGCGCAGTGCCACGGCACTGTCACCGGCAAGCCCCTGGCCACGATGGCCAGCACCGGCACCACTGACGCGCGGTTTTTCGGCCTGTACGCCGGCATTCCGGCCCTGGTCTATGGCCCGAACGCCGAGCGCATTCACGCCTTCGACGAACGCGTCGAGCTGCAGTCGGTTCGCCGGGTCACACAGACCATCGCGCTGTTCATCGCGCAGTGGTGCGGCACTGTGCCACGCTGAGCTCGCCACGCCACGCCCCGCGGCGCGGCCGCCCTCAATCGCCAATCGCCATTCGCCATTCGCCATTCACGAACAGCACGGAGCCACTCGATGAAAATCATTCCCCTGATCCAGGAAGGCCATGGCCAGATGACGGCGTGGCGCCACGACATTCACGCCCACCCGGAACTCGGCTTCGAAGAAAACCGCACGGCCGATCTGGTCGCTCGCCAGCTCGAGAGCTTCGGCATCGAAGTGCACCGCGGCGTCGGCAAAACCGGTGTGGTGGGTGTACTGAAAAGCGGCAGCTCGGCGCGCAGCGTCGGGCTGCGCGCCGACATGGACGCGCTCCCGGTCGACGAGACCAACACCTTCGCCCACCGCTCGCAGCACGCCGGCCGGATGCATGCCTGCGGCCACGACGGGCACACGGCCATGCTGCTGGGCGCGGCGCGCTACCTGGCCGCCACCAGACGCTTCGATGGCACCGTTCATTTCATCTTCCAGCCGGCCGAAGAAGGTCTGGGCGGCGCGCGCGCCATGGTTGCCGATGGACTGTTCGAACGGTTTCCCTGCCAGAGCCTGTTCGGCATGCACAACCGGCCCAAGCTGGCGGTTGGCCGCTTCTCGGTCCACAAGGGCGCGATGATGGCCGGTGGCGCTTTCTTTGACATCGACATCACCGGTGTAGGCGCCCACGGCGCACGGCCGGAGTCATCGATCGACCCGCTGATGGTGGGTGTGCAGATCGCCAGCACCCTGCAGACCATCGTGTCGCGCAACCTGCGTCCGGTCGACACCGCCGTGCTGTCGATCACTCAGTTCCGCGCCGGCGACGCCTACAACGTGATCGCCCAGACCGCGCGCCTGTCGGGTACCGTCCGGGCATTCTCCAACGACACCATGGTGCTGATCGAGCGCAACATGCGCCGGGTGGCGCAAGGCGTGGCCGAGGCCATGGGCGCCAGCGTGTCGGTCGACTTCCGCGTCAACTTCGCGCCGCTGGTCAACGACATCGAGCAGGCGGGGTTCGCCGCTTCGATCTGCGAAGAACTGGTCGGCGCCGACAAGGTCGCGACCAACATGCCGCTGATCATGGCCTCGGAAGATTTTTCGTACCTGCTCGAGAAGGTGCCGGGATGCTTCGTGAACATCGGCAATGGTGATGTCGAAGGCTCGTGCGAGGTGCACAACCCGGGCTATGACTTCAACGACGCCGCGCTGCCGCTGGGTGCGAGCTTCTTCGCGCGGGTGGTCGAGCGCAAACTGGCTGCAGCGTGAGCGGTATGCACGCGCAATGAACCAGGGCGAAGGCATGGGTGACGATCCCCTTCGAAGTCATGGGCATGACCACGCAAGCCCACCGCCCGAGGCCGCACGGACAGGCATCGGCATCCCGCGGGTCGGCGCGTTCGACCCGGTCGCCTTCGAAGCCGCGATCACCGCACTGCTGCGGGCCTGCGGCATCGCACCCACGGGCGC
>JAYVOV010000335.1:0-1709 GCA_043757735.1 Burkholderiaceae bacterium | reverse complement strand
GCGCCGTCGGCTGCAGATGGTCTTCCAGGATCCGATCTCATCGCTGAACCCCCGGCGCCGAGTTGCCGAGATATTGGCCGAACCCCTGACCATCTGGGGCATGGGCGACGCCGAGACGAATCGCGCCAAGATCGCCGCCGCGCTCGAGGAGGTCGGCTTCGATGCCAGCAGTTATTTGTCGCGCCGGCCTCATGAACTGTCGGGGGGGCAATGCCAGCGGATCGCGATCGCGCGCGCGCTGATGCTCGAGCCGAGCGTGCTGGTGCTCGACGAGCCGGTCTCGGCACTCGACGTGTCGGTGCAGGCGCAGATCTTGAACCTGCTGCTCGACATCCGCAGCAGGCGTGCCTTCAGCATGCTGTTCATCAGCCACGACCTGGCGGTTATCCGCAATGTCTGCGATCGGGTCGCGGTGATGTATCTCGGCCGGATCGTCGAGATCGGCAGTACCGAAGACGTGTACTCGCGGCCGCGTCATCCGTACACGCGCGCGCTGCTCGATTCCGTGCTGGTGCCGGGTCAGGACCTGCCCGAAGAGGAAGTGCTCAAGGGTGAGCTGCCGTCGCTGCTGAATCCGCCCAGCGGCTGCCGGTTTCGCACGCGGTGTCCGAGGGCCGACGAGCGCTGCGCCGCGCAGGCGCCGCCATTCGCGGTATCCGATCCCGGGCATTCGGCGGCCTGTCATTACCCGCTGGCTGACGGCGATGGCATCAACCCGAAAGCGGCGGGCACTTGAGCGCACCTGCGCCGGTCCCGCTCAGACCCAGCGGCTGAGCACTCGGTCCACCATCAATCCCGATTGCCCGAGATAGCCGGCCGGATCGCACATCCTGGCCAGCGCTTCTCGAGAGACGTGTCTGTTGATCTGCGGGTGCTCGGCCAGCAGATCGAGCAGGGGCCGCGCATGGCGGATCGATTCGCGGCAGATGTCGTAGACCAGGTCGTGCGCATACTCGCGACCGATATAGGGCGCCAGGCCCATCATCACAGCCTCCGATACCACCAGGCCATGGGTCATATCGAGGTTGGCGCGCATGCGCTCAGCGTCGACCTCCAGCCCGTCGATCACCGCACGGGCCTGCGCGAGTGCGCCGGCCATCAGGCAAAAGGCCTCGGGCAGCACGATCCACTCGATTTCCCAGGGGCCAGTGGAGCGCTCATGATCGGCCACCATCGCATCGAGCATCGCCGCGGCATGCTGGCGCACCACCGAGATAGCCGCGTGGATGTAGCAGCTCGCGATGGGGTTGCGCTTTTGCGGCATGGTGCTCGACGACCCGCGACCGTGCGCGAAGGGCTCGTAGACCTCGCCCACTTCGGTCTGCATCATCAGCTTCACATCCATGCTGATCTTGCCCAGCGTGCCGCCCACCAGACCCAGGAAAGTGCCGACCTCGGCCATCGAGTCGCGCGCGGTGTGCCAGGCGATCACCGGCTGGGCGAGACCGAGTTCGCGCATCAGCGCTTCCTGGGTCTGCATGGCGCCCTGCTCGAGCGAGGCCAGCGTGCCGGCGGCGCCGGCGAATTCACCGGTGAGCGCGCGCGGACGCAATTGCGCGAGACGCTCCAGGTGCCGCTGCACCGCGGCCAGCAGGCCGGCCATCTTGTAGCCGAAGGTCACGGGCACCGCCTGCTGCAGGTTGCTGCGGCCGATCATCGGCGTGTCGCGATGCTCGCGGGCGAGTTTCGCCAGCCCGTCGCCCAGCGCT
>JAYVOV010000334.1:0-6227 GCA_043757735.1 Burkholderiaceae bacterium | reverse complement strand
TGAACGAGGTCACCCCGAGAATCAGGCACAGGAAAAACAGGCGGGCGTCGGCCCGTTCAAGTGAAGTCTCGAACAGCGCCGGATTGGAGTCGATCTTGACCTGCAGCAGCAGCACCGCCGCCGCGATCAGAAGGACGTCGGGAATCGAGGCCAGCAAGGTGTAGACATACTGGATCAGCTCATCGGCCCAGCCGCGAAAATACCCCGCCGCCACACCCAGCGCCACCGCCAGCGGCAGCACAACCAGCGTGGTCAGGGCGCCGATGACCAGTGCCGTACGAATGCTCTTGAGCGCCGCGACGAGCACGCTCGCACCGACCCGATCGGTGCCGAACACGTGATAGTTCCCGGACAAGGATGCAATGATGCCCACCGTCAGCGCGAACAGCCCGGCCGTGAGCAGAACCGACCGAACTGGGAAGCGGGTCTTGCCGCCCGCCAGCTGCACGGCGGCGGCGCCTAATGAACCAGCACGCGCTGCAAGCACCAGTAAAACAATCGCAAGCAGGGCGCCCCAGCTGGCGGCCCCCCACGCGGCGCCGCGCCAGGACCGCCAGATCAGGTCATCAGCCCAATGGCTGTAGGGGTCTTGCAGGTGGGCACCGCCAAAGCCCAGCCGCGGGTAATCGCGCACTGGTTTGCCCTCGAGCTCGAAGCTTTCCTTGCGAAAGCCCCGATAAGCCAATGGCGATGAATAGCTGCGTTCCTTGGCTTGGGCGACCGGTGCAAGCAGCGCATCGAGTGCGGAGGTCGTCTCGGGAGACCAGGCCGACTGCCCGGCGCTGGTCGCTGGCAGCGCCGCGCGCCAATGCACGGAATCAGCCACCGCAATCAGCAGGAACAGACCCAGGATCAGCGCCGACACGGCTGCCGCCGGACGCTGCAAAGCCAGGCGCCAGTTGTCGCCAAGTTGCGGACGGCGCCGCACGTAGAGCACATAGGCCGCCACCGCGATCAGCAGCGCGAAAACGAAGCCATCGGTGAGCAGGACGACGGGCTTCATTGCAGACGAATCCGCGGATCGGCCCAGCTATAGCTGATGTCGGTGAGGATCAGCCCCAGGATGTAAAGCACCGAGCCCATGAATACCATTGCCCGCACCACCGCGAAGTCCTGCGCGGCGATGGCTTCGATCAGATAGCTGCCAAGCCCCGGGATCGAGAAGAATGATTCGGTGATCAGGCTGCCCATGAAGAGCAGGGGAATGACCGCCACCGAGCTCGACAGGATGGGAATCAGCGCATTGCGCAGCACATGGCGGAACAGCACCGCCGGGTCAGACAAGCCCTTGGAGCGGGCAGTCCGAACGTAGTCCTTGTTGATTTCCTCGAGGAACAGGGTGCGATTGAACCGGGTTTCCCCGCCCAGCCGGGCGACGATACTCACCCCCACCGGCAGCAGCAGGAAACGCCAGGCGTCGGGGCCGGCATCGAAGCCCGATACCGGCACCAGTTGCAGCAGCCTGGCGAACACGAACTGGCCCGCCACGATGAAGAACAACGACGATATCGACATCATCGCCACGCACAGCACCGAGCCCCAGAAATCGAGGTAGGTGCCGCGAAAGAACGCGAGCCCCAGCGCGAGCGAGATCGAAATGCCCAGACCAGCAATGAACACCGGCAGCGCCAGGGCCAGACTGGGCCATGCCCGGCGCCGGATTTCAGAGGCAATGTCACGGCCGTTGTCGGCCGGGCCGAAATCGAACGCGAACATGCGCAAAGAGCTGTCGAAGAAGACGGTGTCGGTAAGCTTGCCGAGCCCGTCGGCATGCTGGTTGACATAGAGCGGCCGGTCGTAGCCGCGCTCGGCCTTCCATTTGACGATTGCGTCTGGCGTCACCCGTTTGCCACCCAGTTGCAGCCGCGCCATGTCGTCAGGAGAGTTCACCTGAAAAAACAGCAGAAACGTGACCAGGTTGATGCCGGCCAGCACCAGCAGGCCATAGGCGAGGCGACGTGCCAGGTACGCGAACATGAAGTCTCAGGCGCCTTTGCGGGACAGGGCGGTGGCGCGCTGGCGGCGCTGCCAGGCGCGCCAGGCCGGAATGACGAGCAGTAGAAGCGCGAGCGCGAACCAGGCAAGCGGCCAGGGGCGCGGTTCGTTCCATTCGCGCACCAGCGCCACGCGCCGCACCGGATCGAGCTTCATGTACTGGAGCGAATCGCGAATGATATTGGACGGTTTGCCGTTGGTCAGCCACTGCTGATAGGCGCCGGTGTATTCCTCGGCCCAGCCGAACATCCAGACACCCTCTTTCTGCACGATCTCGATCATGCGTTTGATGATCTCCTCGCGAGCAGGGGTATCGTCGAGATCCTTCATCTTCTCGAACAGCTTGTCGAAATCGGCGTTCGAATAGTTGGCCGCGTTCTCGCCGTCGATCTTCACCTTGGAATTCGGCCCATAGAGCAGAAAAAGAAAATTTTCAGGATCAGGATAGTCAGCCAGCCAGCCCCACGAGAAGAACTGCGCGGCCCCTTTGCGCATCTTGTCCTGGAACCGGTTGTAGTCGGTGTTGCGCACTTCCAGCGAGATGTCGAGCTTGGCGAACTGTTTGGCCGTCCAGTCGCTGCGCGCCTTGTAGCCGGGTCCGACCCCTTGGGTGTCGAAGTTGATCACCAGCGGTTTGCCCGATACCGCATCGCGCCCGTCGGGGTAGCCGGCTTGCGCGAGCAGGCGACGCGCTTCGTCGATGGACTTGCGGCGCGGTTTGCCATCGACCATGTCGTACACATAGGGATTGAACTTGACCGCATTGGCGCCGAACAGACCCGGCACCACCGGCCCCATGTTGGGCCGCGCCCGGTTGTCCTCGAAGATCTGGATGTACTCTTCGAAATCGAACGCGATCGCGATCGCCTGGCGCAGCTTGCGATTGCGCTCGGCTTCTTCTGGATTACGCCCTGCCCCGACCACTGGATCGAGCCAATTGAACCCGTAATACCACAGCCCCACCTGCAGAGTGGTGGGCAGTTGAATCTTGTGGGCGACGAGCTCGCGGGCACGGCCGGTGTCGTCGTCGATGGCGACCTGCATCGCAGTGCCGGGTTCGCCGCGCTCGAACTGCGGCATGTCGTAATAACCCTGGAGAAACTTCGCCGTCATTGGCGAACCTTCCTTTTCAGCGATCGAGATCATGCCGTCGATGAAGGGTGTGGTCTTGCCGCAATCGCCGAGCAGGCCTTGCGCCTGATCGGTCGCTTCGCCTTCGCACGGATAGGGCTCGCCCCGGTAATTGGGATTGCGCATCAGCACCATGCGGTGATTGGGCGTGTATTCGGTGAGCATGTACGGACCCGACCCCACCGGCCAGGTGTCCAGTGTGAGGTTGCGGGCCTTCATGCCGGGCTGGGAATAAAATGCATCGACCTCCCAGGCCAGTGGCGAAAAAAATGTCATGGCCAGCCAGTACTTGAACTGCGGGTACTTGCCATTGACGTGGATCCGCAATGTTTGGCTGTCGATCACTTCCACACCAGGCAGGTCGTGCTCGCGGAAATCGAGCCAGGGCAGATCTCCGAACTTGCCGGTCTCGCGGGCGCTGCGTCCTTCTTTCATCCGGTTGTTGATGCGCTTGATCCGCTCGCCGTAGTCTTTCAAGCCGACGATGTGATCTGACAGGAATCCGAACGCCGGCGATTCGATGCGCGGCGTGGCCAGGCGACGAATGGCGTAGGCATAGTCCGCCGCGATGAGTTCGCGCGTTCCGGTCTTCGCGAAATCGCCCGGAGCGGACTTGCTGGCGAGATCTGCTGCAGTGAGCGCGTGGTACTGCAGGCGGCCCGCCGCATCGGCCGCGAACGCCGGGTGCGGCTGATACAAGATGCCGCGCTTCACGCGCAGTTCGAGCACACTGCGCGCGATCTGCTCGGCAGGAGCGTCCGCCGGCAGCACCTTGCCCGACTTATCGAAATAGGTGGTGACCGGCATGCTTTCGAGCGTGCGCGGCACCAGTTCATAGGGCCGCTTCAGGTAGTGGTACTTGAGCGGCGGCTCGTAGACGGCGTAGGTCCAGGGCGTCTCGTTGTTGCTGTACGAGGCAGTCGAATCGAGATGCTTGGGCGACTCGGAATAAGACGACAACAGAATATTGCGACCCAGCAGGTCCTGGCTGACCGGGGCATTGACGACATCGCATCCGGTCGCCAGCAGGCAGACCAGAAGCAGCCGAGAACCCGGCCCGAATAGGCATCGAAGAATCTGTCGCATCACTGGACGGCAATCATACCGGCTCGGCCCGCCGAACGGCGCACTCACCTGATCACCACAACTTGACCCTGTCGCGGAGCCACCCCATCCTGTCCCGAACACCTTTTCGCATGGAGTCATGAATGCCAACCGACATCATCAAGAAGGCTGACCTGCCGACGCCGGTCCTGTCGATCGCACCCGGGTTGGCGGACCGATTCGAAGGCTCGGTCGATGCCGGCGTGCAGTTCACGTTTGGCGTCACGCGCGGCGGCGACAGCAGCGTGGCCGTCAGTGCGCGCTACCGGGTCGCCTCCACCCAGGCAAAAGAGTCAGATTTTCTCGGCCCCGATTTCCAGCTGGCCAGCGTTTACCCCACAGGCATCATCAGCTTCGCGCCCGGCGAAACAAGCAAGACCATTTCGGTGTTCGTCGTGAGCGATCGTGTCGCCGAGCCTGACGAGGCGTTCAGCGTCACCTTGTCCGAACCTGTCAATGCCGTCATCGGCACCGCGATCGCCAACGGCATCATCCGCAATGACGACCTGAGCGGCAACGAGCCGCCCGGGCAGGATCTGCCCGCCACCAGTGCCACCCCGGTTGCGCTGGTCGCCAACAACACGTTCAGCGCAACCATTGAAAGCGCATCCGATCACGACTGGTTCCGTCTCGACACCCAGGCCAACCAGCTCCTTTTGCTCGAGGTCGCCGGCAAGGACGACAACGCCGGTTCGCTGAGCGACCCGGCATTGACCCTGCGCGACGCCAGCGGCACCCAGATCAATTTCGATGACGACTCCGGCACCGGGCTGTCATCGAGGATCGCCTTCAGAGCGCCAGCGGCGGCCACCTATTTTCTCGATGTCAGCGGGGTCGACTCCGCCACGGGCAGCTATCAGATCCGCGTGCTCGGCGAAGCCGCGGCTGACCCTGATGCCGCGGGCAACACGTCGACCACCCGGGTGCTGGTGCCCAACGAGATGCAGATCGGCCGCCGCGAATCGCCGACCGATGCCGACTGGTACCGTGTCGACCTGACAGCCGGGACGATCTACGAATTCGCTGCCATCGGCGCGGGCCTCGCCGATCCGCTGCTGCGGTTGCGCGCAGCCGACGGAACCCTGCTGGTGACCAACGACGATTCGAACGGCAGCCTTGATTCGATCATCGAGTATCGCGCGCCCGCCAGCGGCGCCTACTACCTGGATGTCGGCGCTTACAGTTCGACGGACACCGGCGCCTATTCCGTCTGGGCTCAGCAGACCGAAACCTTCAGCACCGACACGTTCAGCTTCGCGACCGGCACCTTCAGCCAGGCCGAGGGCAACAGTGGCAGTCGGCCGTTCTCCGTCGCGATCAACCGGACCGGTTCGCTGGCGCAGTCGGCCACCGTGGTGGTGCAGCTCGAGCACGTCACCAGCAGCAATGCCGACCTCGAACTCGGCACGGCCGGTGCTGATGGTCAGGCCCCGACCTTCGCGGTGAGTTTCGGCGCCGGAGCAGCTTCGTCGGTCCTGAACCTGCTGATCAAAGGCGATACAACTCTCGAGCCCGACGAGCGTTTCAATCTGCGGCTGGTTGCCAATACGGGGCAATCCACCGGCGCGATCGACACCATGGCGGTGTTCATCGCCAACGACGACCAGGCAAGCGGCGCATCTTCTTTGCAGCCGGTGTATCGGTTCGCCAAGATCTCGAACGGCGCGTATTTTTTCACCGGATCGAAACCCGAACAAGAGCAGATCATCGCCGGGTTTCCAGATTTTCGGCCGGAAGGTGTCGGCTTCTATGCCTATGCCGATCGCGCCGTCGGCGCACCGGTATTTCGCTTCGCCAACCTGAACAACGGCGGCTACTTCTACACAGGCAGCGTGGCCGAGCGTGATGCAACCGTCGCGAACTACCCGAACATGCGCTTCGAAGGATCGACCTTTTCGGTGGCGACGCCCATCACACCGCAGGCCCAGCCGGTCTACCGCCTGGCCAATCTGACCAACGGCGCCTACCTCTATACGCCGAGCATCCAGGAGCGCGAC
>JAYVOV010000333.1:0-6233 GCA_043757735.1 Burkholderiaceae bacterium | reverse complement strand
GCCGCAGCAATGGCGCAATGGCGCATTTCGTGATCTACGGTGCCCTCGAAGGCCGAGCCGCCTTCGATCTCAGCAGGCAGGCGGTATCGCTGAACTATTCGACTGCCTCCCCATAAAAGGCGCTCAGCCGGGCAGCTCCAGCACCTGGCGCGCCAGGATGTTGCGCTGGATCTCGCTGCTGCCACCGTAGATGGTCGGCACCCTTGCCTTGTAGAAGGTTGCGAGCGGATTGAGACTTTCTTCGCCGATGCTGACATCGCCGCTCAAGCCACCGAACGGGCCGGCGGTTTCAATGACCAGGTCGGCAATCCGCTGGAAGGTCTCTGAGGCCCAGATTTTCAGCAGCGAGACATCCTGGCCGAGATTCTCGCCGCGCGACACGATCGCGGCATAGTGGCCGTAGATGTCGGCCAGATGGGCAACATCCAGCTTGAGCGAGCTGAAGCGGTCCTGGAAAACTGGATCGTCGAAGACGCCGCGCGCGCGCGCCAGGGACTCCAGCACCAGCAGACCGTACTCAGGCAGCTTCGGGCTGCCCAGAAAAATGCGCTCGAAGCCCAGCAGCGATTTCGCCACCGTCCAGCCTTTGTTGAGCTCGCCCACCAGATTGGTGTGATGCGTGCGCACACCGTCGAGGAAGACTTCGCAGAATTCTTCGGTGCCGGCAATATCGCGGATCGGGCGAACCCGGATGCCGGGGGCGTCGATGTCGAGGAGCAGAAAGCTGATGCCCTCCTGCTTCTTGGCGCTGGGGTCGGTGCGCACCAGCGCGAACATGTGCGTGGCGTCGTGGGCGAGGGTGGTCCAGATCTTCTGGCCAGTGATCACGAAGTCATCGCCATCGCGAACGGCGCGCGTGCTCAGGCTGGCCAGATCCGAGCCGGAATTGGGCTCTGAATAGCCCTGGCACCAGATGTTCTCGCACGACAGGATGCCCGGCAGATAGCGCTGCTTCTGTGCCGGCGTGCCGTACTTCATCAAGACCGGGCCGACCATCAGTACGCCGTGGTCCTGAAAGCGTGCGATTCCGCAGCGCTCCTGTTCTTCGAAAAAAATAAGCAGTTTGGCCGGCGCCAGGCCCATGCCGCCGTATTCGATTGGCCACGCGGGTGCGATCCATCCTTTGGCCGCGATCTGCAGGTACCAGTCTTTGTTCTCGGACCAGCGCAGACGGCGCGGCGCGAACCGCTGCGACGCCGGGTAGTTGTTCTCGAAATAGGCGCGGACCAGGGCGCGAAAGGCCTCGTCCGTCAGCGCATTCCAGTCTTGTTCCTGGGGCACGCCGTAGCGAGTCTGCTGGTGCGTGGTCATGACTGTTCGCTCATTGAAATCGTGGTGCTCAGGGCGCTGTAGCGGCGCCGGTGTTCAGCGGCATTGCCCAGCCACGCCGACAGAGTGAGGGCGCGATTGACGTAAATGCCGAGATCGTATTCGTCGGTGAAGCCGATGGCGCCGTGCAGTTGCACCGCCTGGGTGCACAGCAGGAGCGCCGCGTGCGAGGCTCGCGCTTTTGCGCTGCTGGCCGCCTGGGTGCGTGCCTGTGGCCTGCTCGCTGGTGAATCGAAGATGCGCACCGCGGCATCGAGCGCTGCCCGGGCGAGCTGGCGCTGGATCCAGATGTCGACCGCCCGGTGCTGCAAAGCCTGGAAGCTGCCGATCGGCTTGCCGAACTGCTTGCGGATGCGCAGGTAATCGAGCGTCATCTCGAGCGCTCTGTCCATCAGGCCGACCAGTTCGGCGCTGACCGCCAGAGTGCCGGCGTCTACCGTGGTTCGGATCAGTGCAGCCGCGTCGCCGGCGATCTGCTGCTGCGCCGGCACCTGGCAGTCGGAGAACCGCAGCCAGCCGCAGGCGCCGCCGTCGGCGCCCGGCTCGGCAGTCACCTGCAGCCCGGGCGTGTCTCGGGGTACCCAGAAAAGCGCAAGACCACCTGGTGCGCTGGCGGCGACGATGAAGGCGTCGGCACTGGCCGGATGAACAAACCGGCTCGAACCGGTCAGCCGTACACCATCGGCGTCTGGCGTGGCAGTCACGCCGGTCAGACCGATCTCCAGTTGTCCGGTGTCGTTCTGCCAGGCCATCGCGGCGATGCACTGGCCGCTCATCACTGAGGCCAGTGCGCGAGTGGTTTCTTCGCTGACGGGGGCCGATCCGAGACACCAGGAGGTCATCACGGCGCACGAGGCGAATGGCTCCGGATAGGCGGCGTATCCGAGCCGAGTGGCCAGCGTCGTGGCGGCCACCAGGTTCAACGCGAGCCCGCCCTGAGCCTCGGGAACCAGGATGGCCAGCCAGCCCAGATCGGCCATTTCGCGCCAGACGCCGCGGTCGAATCCGTCGACGCCGCCGCGCAGCGCGCGCACGCGTCTGGCATCGGGTTTGGCGAATGCGGCAGCCGTGTCGGCCAGCATGGTCAGTGTGTCGTCGCTCATGGTCAGTCTCAAAGCATCCGGCCGCCGCTGGCGCGTGGATCGCGCAGACGGTATTGCCCCGATTCGACCTGATGGAAGAATCTTTCGCAGGCGGCGTTGAAAAGGTCAGGTTCTTCCAGGTTGCAGGCGTGCCCGGTCTGCGGCAGAAACACCAGGCCGGCTGCCGGCATGGCGCGCTTGAGCATCAGCGACGCATCGAGGCAGGGTTCGTCTTCGTCCCCGCTGATGACGAGCGTGGGCACAGTGCACGCGGCCATCTCGCTGGCGAAATCGCTCAGCGACGGCCGCCGGGCCTGGTATCCCTCGAGCGTCATCGCCGACCCCAGAGACGAGTGCTCGCGCAGCAATTCGAGGAATTCGGCGAATGCGCGCGGGCTCTTGTTGAGCAGCTGAACCCGGGTGGGCGTGATGGCGCGGCGCTCGGCGCCCTTGCCCCAGCCTTCTGCGAGCAATGCATCGGCGGTGGCTTGTGACTCACGCTTGAATTGATCGCGAGACGCTGCCATGGTGCCCGAGCCGATGCCGGCCAGGGTGATCGAGAGCGCGCGCTGCGGCCACTTCATGGCGAAGTAGAAGCTGGCGAAGGCGCCCATCGACAGCCCGACGATGTGCGCGCGATTGATCCCCAGACCATCGAGCACGGCGAGAATGCCGGCGCGTTGATGCTCGAACGAATATGCCTCCGGATTGTCGGGCACATCGGACGGCGGATAGCCGCGCGCATTGAACGCGATGCAGCGGTAGCGTCGCGAAAAATGGCGCATCTGCGCTTCCCAGCTTCGGTATTCGCCGAGGAATTCATGGACAAAGACGATGGGCGTTCCGGTGCCGGTTTCTTCGTAGTACAGCTTGACCTGGTCCGGGGTGGTGACGTGAGGCATTCGGGTTTCCGTTTCGAGACGGGGTGCAGTCTAGGAGACTTTGGGCTCGCCGGACGGCTCGTCCGGCCGGGCGACCGGCGCGTCGGTTTGGCCGGCGTTCGGCTGAGCGGACGTCTGCTCGGGTGGCGGCGGCTGCGATGGACCGCTGGCCGGGGCGGGTCGTGCGCTGCGCTCGCCCACGCCGGCGAGATTCGGGTCGCCAGGACGGTTTCGGTTGTCCGTTCGGGCACGGTTATTCGGTCCGCCACGGTTATCGGGTCGGGCGGTGCTGCCAGAACCTCCCCGGTTGTCGGGACGGGCTCGATTGGCGGGAGCTGCACGACTGACAGGAGCCCCTTGGTTGTCCGGCGCGCCGCGATTGTCCGGCGCGCCGCGATTGTCGGGAACACCGCGATTTCCGCCAGGCCCTCGATTGCCCGGACGGCCTCTGTTGTCGGGTCGGCCACGATTGTCTGGGCGCGCTCCGCCGTCTGGGCTCGCAGGCGAGTCTGGCCCGGTGCGATTGTCGGGACCTCCGCGGTCGTCCGGCCCACCTCGATTTTGCGGGCGACCGCGATTTGCGTCGCGGCCACGGTCATCGGGACGCGCACGTCCATCCGGACCGCGTCGTTCAGGCGGCCGTGCCTGGACGGGCAGGGCGCGCTTCAGCCGCTCCTGCGTCTCAGCGCGGGCCTGGACCAGAAGACCGTCCAGGTCGCTGGGGACTATCCCTTTGAGCGCGCAGAAATTGGCCTGCGACAGCCTGGTGGTTTCGAAGTCGCGCAGCAGGTTTGCGCGCTTGCGCTGCGCCTCGTCTGCCTGAGTCTGGCGAGCGCGTGCTTCGGCCCGCTGAGCGTCTTCGGCCTGCGCGTGCCGGGCACGCTCTTCGGCGCGTTTCGCGTCTTCTTCAATCCGCCGCGCATCCTGGCTGGCTCGCCGCCGTACCAGTTCATCTGCTGCCGCTTTGCGGTGTTCCTGCGCAAGTTCACCGGCGGGCGCACCGTCCAGGTCGAAGCGCTGGGTGCTGCGCGCCATAGCGGCCAGGTAGCCGTTGCTGCCGGTCAGCCGGCGAAAATACGCCGACAGCGATTGCCGGGTGAACAGACCAGGTGCACGCTGCTGAATGTCGGCCTGGATGCGCAGCTTGAGCGGTTTGGGCTGGCCGGCGAACAAGCCTGGAAATCGTTCGGTCAGCAATTGCCCGCAAGCCCTGGGCGACAGGTCCGCGATCTTGGGTGATGGGTCCGCCGGGGCGCCCGGCGTGGCCGGGGTGTCCGGGGTGGCCGGGGTGTCCGGGGTGTCCGGCGTGTCCGGCGTGTCCGGCGGCTCGGCTGAGCTCATGCCAACCGGTTCTAGAGGGGCCTCGGAACCGATCAGCTCAGACTTTATCGGCTCAGATGTGATCGCCTCGGCGGTGATTGCAGCGGCCGTGATTGGATCAGGCGAGCCCGGATCAGGCGAGCCCGGACCCGCGGCCGCCGCGACAGGAGACCCAGGCTCCTGAGTTGCAGGCTGCGACGGCGCGGGCGCAGCGGCCGAAGTACTCGGCAGTGCGGGATCGTGGGCGTTTTCGGGCGTATCAGATGACGTGTCGGGCATGTGGGGCGAATTGGGGTGAGTCGAATGGCGTTGGCGCCGGCCAACAGGATGGCACCGATCGCACTTGCGCTCAAATAGCCATCGGCCGGAAAAAAACAAAGCCGCTCATCGAGCGGCTCTGCGAGGGGCGTCAGCGTTGAGGCACTGGCGGCAGCTTCCTAGAAGCGGTGAAGCATCCCGACGCCGGTGAGGCTCAGACTGTCGCCGCTGTTGGGTGCAACACCAACGCCACCAAGCGAGACATTGCCGTTGCCTTTGTTGCGCAGCATCAGCAGACGCGCATAGAGCATTGTGCGTTTGCTGAGATCGTAGTTGTAACCCAGCGTGAGTACATTCTGGTCACGTGTCGAGTTGGCCACGTTGCGATTGCCATACGAGACCAGCAGCGCCTGGCTGGCCGTGAAGTTGTACTGGCCGTGCACGTTGACCAGCGTGGCCTTGTTGTCGCTGGTGACGTTGCTGCCCTGGCGGCCGATGGTCAGGCCGAGCCGGAACTGCTGCACCTCGTAGTTGGCCGCCAGTGCATGCGCGGTCGAGGTGATTGGCGATGCGACCGGCGCGGCGCCAGTGCCGCTCTTGCGCTGCTGGAAGGCGTAGCTCAGCCACACCGGGCCGCTGGCATAGCTCAGGCTGCCGCCCATGTAGTTGCCGCTGCTGGTGCTCAGCGAGCCGGCTTCGCCGGGCGCGAACATGAGCGTGCCTGAAACGGGCAGATTGGACGGAGACGCGTACATGATGGCGTTGTCTGCGCGCGAGGCCCAGGGCAGCAGCGACCCTTGCGCATCGGTCTGGGACCAGAGGATGACGGGCGAGAACACTGCATTCACGCCGAACGGATCGTTGCGCCAGGTGGTGCGGAAAATAGGCGTGTACTGACGACCCAGGGTCAATGCGCCCCAATTGCCCGACAGACCCACCCAAGACTGGCGGGTGAAGGCCAGGTTAGGGCCGGGTATGTTGCCGTTGCCGGTATCAGCGGAGACACCCATCTCGAACTGGAAGTTGGCCTTCAGGCCGCTGCCGAGGTCTTCAGAGCCGCGAAAACCCAACTGCGAGGCAACATGGCCACCATCGTTGATCCGTGTCTGCTTGAAAAAATCACCCGATTTGCCGTAGCCCAGGTACACGTCGGCCGCGCCGTACAGGGTGACGCTGGACTGCGCCGATGCCGTTGCGCCGATGGCGCTCAGCAGGCCCGCGATCAATAGTTTGCGCACTACCTGTCTCCTTGTTGCCGAAGCAAATTGTTTTTTTTGGAAACCCATCAGTCCAGATCAATTCGGGACCGAACTCCTCGCAGCAGGTTAAGCTGGGCGACGAATTTTATCTGTCGGTTTTATGA
>JAYVOV010000332.1:0-6276 GCA_043757735.1 Burkholderiaceae bacterium | reverse complement strand
ACTATGTGGTCACCGCGCTCGCGGGCAATGAAGGCACCGACACCCTGGTGAGCATCGAGGCGCTGCAATTCGCCGACAAGACGCTGCCACTCGCCAATCTGGCCCGCACTGCCGCACCGGTATACGGCAAAGCCGAGAGTTTTCTGTTCGACAGCGTCTTCTACCTGATTTCGCACACCGACCTGCTCGCCGGTGTCAGCCAGGCCGGCGCCGCACAGAACTACCTCGCGAACGGCGCCGCGAAGGGCTTCACGCCGAACAGCTGGTTTGACGCCGGCTACTACAAAACCCGGTGGGCAGACCTCACGCCCTTGAACCTCGATGACGCCACGCTGTTCAAGCACTACAACCTGTTCGGCGTCTGGGAGGGACGATCAGGCGGGCCGAGCTTTGACCGATTCGACGGCAATCGTTATCTGGCAGACAATCCGGATGTCGCTGCTTATGTCGACGCGAACCTGCCGGCTTTCCTGGGCAGCCGGACCAACGGCGCGATCGCGCACTTCGTGATCTATGGCTCCAACGAAGACCGTTCGGCTTACGACACCTCGGCGCATCTGATCGATCTGGGGTATTCGATCTGACGCGCTCGAACGCCCCTGCTCCCGTTCCATGTGCACCGGCCATGAGATCGCCGTGCACTGCAGCACAGGCAATCTTCATGCTGTAAACAGGGGTCGACTCAGTTGCGAACTCAAGTTCGCAATGGGCCGGGAACGGCTCATTTCAGTTGCCAGAAAACAGACGTCGACGCTGCGGGTTTAGAGTGCCCGGCGCTCATTTCTCTGCGAAGCAGTAGAACAGACCGTCGCCCCCCGTAGGACGCAGCTTTTCCTGACTGCAGCCGAGCGACGGGTGTGACGAATTCCAGGATACGCCCCATGCGTTCGTGGTCGGGCCCGTGCGATCGTGATGGCCGAGCATCGCCGATCCATCAGGCCCGCTCCTGGTCCAGTTGCCGCAGGTCATGTCGGGAAACGGCGGGCCAGGGAAGGCGGTTCCGTCTGGCCGCGAACCCGTCAGCATGTCGTGTTTCAAGGGCAGTACCGGGCGACTGTTCACGGGCCGGCCCCTTTCGTCGACCGCAGTCTGCCGGTTCAGGTTGCTGCCAGCCGCGTGTAAGTCTTCGACGCTCTTGGCGATCACGACGCCGTTCGCGTTCTGCCATGGACCCGCGCCAATCCGGTCGCGCGCATTCACGAAGTTCGGGTCGCTCAGTGCGGGCGCTTGGGTGCTCAGGTAGGCGCGCCACGGGCGATCGGCGCCACCCGCGGCCTGCGCCAGCGACTGGCAATGCTTGTCGGCACCAATGAGGCCACCCAGGTCCGCGCCGTTTCCAGTGCCCGCACTGGTGACGAAAAACGTCATTGCGACAGGGTTGGGCTGCGACTGCTGCGCCCCGGCGTAACCGCCCAGCATCGTCAAGCTGGCCGCAGCCAGCAAAGCTTTTTCAGCCATTTTGCGCATTTTTTGTCCTCTCATTCTGACCAACCGCAATCCTAACCCCGAACACCCGCCTGATCACCCCGATCGACTGCTCGACCCGCGAGCGAATGCGCGGCTTCCTGCCAGCGTCAGTTGCTTCTGCTTCTTCAAGATTCAACTCCGACAGCCTCCCTAGTCCGCCTGGCTGAGCCAAACGCACCAGCACCGTATCCACTCGGACCCCTCGCCAGCGCCTAGACTGGGCTGCATCGTCCCCCGGTCCTCACAGGCACCAGATGTCCCTCGCTGTCGTTCGTTCCCGCGCTCTCGTCGGTGTGCACTCGCCAGAGGTGCGCGTCGAAGTTCATCTGGGCAACGGCTTGCCGGCCTTCCACATCGTGGGCCTGCCGCAGGCGGCGGTGCGCGAAAGCGCTGACCGCGTTCGCGCGGCGCTCGTCCACGGCGGCTTCGAGTTCCCCAACCGGCGGCTCACTGTCAACCTCGCGCCTGCCGATCTGCCAAAAGACTCCGGACGCTTCGACCTGCCAATCGCGGTCGGCATCCTCGCGGCCAGCGGGCAGGTGCCGCTCGAGCCCCTGCAGAACCTCGAGTTCGTCGGCGAGCTTTCCCTGACCGGTGAAATCCGCCCGATCCGTGGCGTGCTGGCCATGCTGCTTGCACTTCGCGATGAACGGGCGCGCCGGCGCCTGGTGATTCCAACCGCCTGCGCCGCCGAGGGTGCGCTGGCAGCCGAGGGCAGTGCATTGAGCGCGGGCACATTGCTCGAGGTCTGCGAGCACCTGCGGGGTGAAAATCCCCTGACCCGCATAGCACACAGCATTCCCGAGACCATGTCCGCGGCTCGGCCAGACCTGCATGACGTCAAAGGTCAAGTCCTCGCCAAGCGCGCGCTCGAGGTCGCCGCCGCTGGCGCACATTCCGTGCTGATGGTCGGCCCGCCGGGCAGCGGCAAGACCTTGCTGGCCGGCTGCCTGGCGGGTCTCCTGCCGGCAATGGATCTTCAGCAGTCGCTCGACTGCGCACTGGTCGCCTCGGTGGCCGGCAAGTTTGATCCCGCTCTCTGGGCACAGCGCCCGCTGCGCTCGCCCCATCACAGCGCCTCGGTCGCAGCGCTGGTGGGCGGGGGCAACCCACCACGGCCCGGCGAGATCACGCTCGCGCATCAGGGCCTGCTCTTTCTGGATGAATTGCCGGAGTTCGCGCGCAGCGCACTCGAAGCCCTGCGCGAGCCCCTCGAGACTGGGCTGGTGACGCTGTCGCGCGCCGCGCGCCAGGCCACGTATCCGGCGCGCTTCCAGCTGGTCGCTGCAATGAACCCCTGCCCCTGCGGTCACTTCGGCTCGCGGCGGCGTGCCTGCACCTGCCGCCCCGGCATCCCGGCGCGCTACCGGCAGCGCCTGTCTGGGCCGCTGCTCGATCGTATCGACCTGCAGATCGATGTGATCGCCATCGACTCGCATGAACTCCTCCCCGGAGCTGGGTCAGATACAAGGTCAGATACAAGGTCAGATACAGGGTCAGCGACAGAGGCAGGGTCAGGAGCAGACACGGGCCACCCAGCGAGGCCCGCGGAGCGCTCGGCCGATGTTGCCCGTCGTGTGGAACGCGCTCGCGCACGCAGCATCATGCGCCAACGCGTGTGCAATGCCGATCTCGACCCCCGGCAGATTGACCGCCACTGCCGCACAGATGCTGCCGCGCAGGATCTGCTGCACGCTGCCGCAAGCCGATATCACTGGTCGGCACGCACGGTGCACCGGGTCATGAAGATCGCGCGCACGATCGCCGATCTCGCCGAGCATGAACACCTGCAGACCTCAGATATCGCCGAAGCCGTGCACTACCGGCGATCAATCATCCTGGCGGAGAACGAAGCAGATTTCACTCCACCTTGACATTGGCCGCCTTCACGATCCGGGCGTAACTGCCGATCTCGCTGCGAATGAACTCAGCAAACCGTCCCGGTGTCATCGGCGCCGCCTGCAAACCCATCACATTAAGCTTTTCGGCAATGTCGGGCAGGGCCAGGATGCGGCCAATCTCGCGATTGAGCTTCTCGACAATGGCCGGTGGCGTCGCGGCCGGGGCGACCACGCCATACCAGGTGCCGGTCTCGAAACCCGGCAGGCACCGGACCACAGGTGCGGCGCCAGGCGCAGATTGAATGCGCTGGCGATCGCACCGATCCTCATCGCTTCACTGATGCCGCCGCAGATGGCGAGATCCGGCTGAAAGATGTCGGCGCCGCCTCGCTGAGCGATGCCGAGGAAGTCGAAGCGGGTGAACTCGCTCTCGCCCACCGCGATCGGCACCGCGATGCTCGCCCGCACTTCGGCCAGGCCGCGTTTGTCGTCGGCAGTGACCAGATCCTCGAACCAGGTCAGGTCACAGTCCTCGACCAGACGGCAGAACTGTTTGGCATCTGCCACTGTGTAGGTGCCGTGCGCATCGCACATCAGGCCGATGTCCGGGCCCAGCGCCTCGCGGGCCGCACGTACACGGGCGACTGAATTGCGCACCGGGCCGTCGATCACGCCGACGCGCATCTTCACCGCCTTGAAGCCGTCGCGCAGCGCATAGTGATCGCGCACCCCGTTGTAGCGCATCTCCCACAAGCGGTTGATGTCGCGCGGGCCTTCGCCGATCAGGGTCGGCGCGAACTTGTGATTGATCAGCGCGGTCAGGCCGTGATTGTTGCCGGAGCTGCCCCACCTCTTCAAGTGATCTTAATTGGGCCTCTGATCATGCGCACCGCAGCGCGCGGCAATTCTTCAATACGACATGCTCGCTGCATTCAGAATGCCGGCCGCCAGCGACAGCGCCGCTGCCAGGATGCCCGCCGACACCTCGCCACGCTCGATCGCGCCCGCCAGATCGCGGAACATGATGCGTGCGACCAGGTAGGCGCCCGCCTGAACAAGCAGGGCGGCCACGCCCCACGAGAGCATGTCGCGCAGCGACACGCTGTGCGCGATTGCGCTGGCCAGCGCAATCACATAACCCAGCAGGGCGCCGGACAGGCTGGCCGCCGCCGCCCGATTGCCGGCGCGAATCAGCACCAGCTCGCGATACGGCGTCAGGCGAATGTAGATCACCAGAAACAGTCCGGTGAGCGCCACACCACTGGCGAAGTACATGACGAACGCGGCAACGGGTCGGATGAAAGCGGGCAGAAATTCCAATCGGTTCTCCTTCAGACAAAATAATGCGGGACGAAGCGGGCAGCGTCAGTGGTGATGGGCGTGTCGTCTTCGCGCATGCCGATACCGGCGGCCAGATCGCCGACGATCCACGAACCAATCACCGCGTGATTGCCAGCGACACACGGCAGCGGTGCGGCGGCCTGGTAAATAAAGCCTTCCGCGCCGTAAGGCCCGGGCGCGTTGAATACCTGCCCACCCAGATACATCGACACATTGGCGCCCTCGCGCGAGAGCAGGGGCTTGCGCACGCGGTCACCCGGCACCTGATGCGGCATGGTGCCGGCTGCCAGCAGGTTTTTGTGCCCCGGGAAACGCTCCCACAAAGCCACCATCAGCATCTTGTTGGCGAGCAGCATTTTCCAGGCCGGCTCGATCACCTGAACCGGCGAGCGCAGCAGCGGCGCGCCGAAGGCCTCCACCGCCAGCCACTCCCAGGGATACAACTTGAACAGCCGCTCGATCGGTTCGTTGTTCAGCCCAATGAACGCGCTGCCATTCCAGCCCACGCCTTCGATGGTCAGCAGATGCGGCCGCAGTCCGGCCTGCTCTGCGGTGTCGGCCAGATAAGCCAGCGTCTCGGCATCTTCTTCGCTCGTGCCGGCACAGGCGAAATGCACATCGGCGCCACGCAGCCCCACCACTTTGGGCCAGTGTTCGATGAGCTTCTCGTGCAGGCTGTTGAACTGATCGGCCTGCGGATGCACAGACTCGAGCCAATCCCACTGCACCACGCTTGCTTCGATCAGCGAAGTGGGCGTGTCGGCGTTGTACTCGAGCAGTTTGGGCTCACCATCGCCCGACCACGACAGGTCGAAGCGTCCGAACAGGCTGGGTTCGTGCGTGCGCCACGAACGCTCGACCCGCTCCATCCACGCGATGCTCAAGCCGAAGCGTTCCAGGTCGCCCCGCGTGACGCAGTCGGCGGCCACCGAAAGGCACATGCCGTGGAGTTCTTCGGTCACCGCTTCGAGGTGGTCTATTTCGTGCTCGGAAAACCGCCAGCAGGCGCGCTCATCCCAGTAGACGCCGCCCATGGAATGAAAGCCGAAACCGAGCGATTCGCAGCGCTCGCGCCAGTCTGGGCGCTCGCTGGACGGTTCGCGCCGCATCAGCTTGAACTGCTCGAGTGGCTCGACGAACTCTGCGAGCTCGAGCCGAACCCGCCGCGCGACACCGCGGTGCGCCCGATCGAGCGGTTGCCCGGCGCGAAGCCAGCACTTGGCGAGCGGCCCAACCAGGCCTGGCGCAGCGCGCCGTCACGGTCGTGCATGGGATAGGAAGGCCCAAACCAGAGCGGACGGATACCACCACCGGAAGAGAAATTTGACGTGGTGCTGGAATGACCGGCGCTGTTTCCGGAGCTGGTCAGGCTGGAACTGGTGCTGTCTTCTGATGTGACCCCGGAGGTGATCTCCGGGCTGACCCCCGAGGTGGCCCCCGAGGTGGCCCCGCTACCGCCGCCCGAAGGCACACCCCCGGTTTGTTCGCAGGTGGCGGAGTCGCCCCCCCAGTCGGCCTGGCAGTCTTCCTTCGAGGCGTATTGATCGCGCGACCAGGGCTCTTCCGAACCGCCCAGCCACAAGCCGCCGCCAATGACCAATGCGCCGACTGCGCCGGCGGCCAGCAC
>JAYVOV010000331.1:0-6309 GCA_043757735.1 Burkholderiaceae bacterium | reverse complement strand
CGGGTGAGCAGCATTGCGTTATCCCAGGTCACGCCGTCGAACAGCATTCGCCCGATCAGCACCTGGCCGTCGCGCGGCAGGGTATTCATGGTGATCAGTACGTCGTACAGACCGCTCCAGGTGCGATAGCTCGCGGCACACAGGCGCAGCCGGTAATAGGTGTCGCGGATATCGACGAAGCGGGTCTGGCAGCGCCCCGGACTCATCAGGGCGCCCGGTCTCGTCGAGCCGCCTGTCATCTCACCGCGTTCACCGCCTACATTGGCGACCCATTGAGCGAGGCGCAGCTCGCTCATCGATTCGGTCCGGACCACCCGCAGTGCGTAGGCAACATCACCGACGCTCAGGCCGTCGCCGAGACTGAGGTGAGTGCCGAGCCTGCACTCGAGCGTTTCATGCCGGTAGACAGTCTCGTGCTCCGGTGAACGTGCCCCGGCGCATCGGGTGAGGCCGGTTGGCATGACCGGCAGCTCGAAGCGTCCGATGCGCCGTGTTGCCCAGGTTTCTTTCGTCAGGCGTGCCACGAGATGAGCCTGATGGGCGAGCAGCTGCTTGCGCAGCGCCTCGCGATCAACTTTTGCGCCGGCCCGTGCGCTGGCCAGAAGCGGGTGCACCGCAGCCACCGGCACCAGCATGTTGACGAGCTGGCCGCCGCGCATCTGCGAGACGTTCACGCCTGCCACTTTGCCATCGGCGGTGACCGCTGGTCCGCCGCTCATGCCGGGGTTCAGGGCGCCGGTGAAATGGAGAAGGTCGTAGATGCCGCGTTCGACGCGCCCGTTGTAGCTGCCCTCTGAAACGGTGAATCCGATGTCGAGCGGATTGCCCATCGAGTACAGCTTGTCGCCGTTGGCCAACGCCGGCTGCGCGCCGCGCAACTCGAAGACGGAGGTCTGTTGCTGTCCAAGCTGGATGACGGCGAGGTCGTTGCGCAGGTCGACAGCGAGGATGCTGGCCTCGCCCTGCGCGCCCGCAGCCGATTGCCAGCCGAGCCGGTAGCGCTCGGGTTCGAGCACCGCGGAGGCAACCACGTGATAGTTGGTGACGGCCAGACCCGACGCATCGACCACGAAGCCCGAGCCGCTCGAATCGGGCGAGCCGCTGCCTCGCAGCAGCACCCGCAATTGCAGCAGGCGAGGCCGGCTGTCGTCGAAGATATGACGCGCATCTGAGGCCGGCGACGCAGCTTGCGCCGGATCGACGCTGGCTGCGGCTGCGGCTGCGGCTGCGGGTCCGAGGGCGGGTCCGAGGGCCGTGGCAGGAGCCGGCCCGAGGTTGAGGGGCGGTGCGGCTGGCGCCGCCTTTGTGACGGGCAGTAATGGCGGCACGGGTGCCTGCGCTGCGGCCAGTTTCGCTTCAGCCATTTTTGCCAGCGTTTTTTTCGCTTCGGCTTTCTTCTCCTCGGCTTTTTTCAACTCGGCTTTCTTCTCCTCGGCTTTTTTCAACTCGGCCTTTTTCAACTCGGCTATTTTCGCGTCCGCCTTGTCTTGTTCCGCGCTCTTGGGGTCAGCCTGTTTCGCCGCCAGCGGCGCGGCGGGCGTCGTTGCCGGGGCGGCCGGTGGCACGGATGCCGGCGCCGGCGCCGCCGCCGCCGCTGCGCCGTCTGGCGTTGAAGCCGGCCCGCGCCCTGTGGGAACGGTCTCGGGTGCGGTCTGCGCTGACGCGCTGCCAATCGCCAGACACAAGGCAATGACGTGAGCCAGAAGACGCGGGCTGCCCATGTTCAGGCTTTCCCGGTGAACTGCTTGCGCAAGCCCTGCCAGCACTGGGCATAACCGGCCTGGCGCTGCGGCGATTGCAGCGCGGCAAACGTTGGCCGGATGGGCAGACGGGTCTCGAACATGAAGGCCATGGTGTCGCGGATGTACTGCGGTTTGGCTGTGTCAGCCTGGCTGGCCTTCAGGAACGTCTCGGCATCGGGGCCGTGTCCGGCCATGCAATTGTGCAGCGACGCGCCACCAGGCAGAAAGCCTTCGGCCTTGGCGTCGTACACGCCATGAATCAGCCCCAGGAATTCGCTGGCGACGTTCCGGTGGAACCAGGGCGGGCGAAATGTGTCTTCCATCGCCAGAACACGAGGCGGGAAGATCACGAAGTCGATCGCGTCGGTGCCTGGGGTGTCGGAGAGCGACTGCAGCACCAGAAAAATGGACGGGTCAGGGTGATCGAAACTGATGGATCCGAGGGCGTTGAATCGGCGCAGGTCATATTTGCAGGGCGCGTGATTGCCATGCCATGCCACGACATCGAGCGGCGAATGGCCGATGCGGGCTGCCCAGAGCTGGCCCAGAAACTTGTTGACGAGTTCGAACTCTCCTTCGCGGTCTTCGAAGGCTGCAGTGGGCGTGAGGAAGTCGCGCGGATTGGCCAGACCGTTGGCGCCGATCGGGCCAAGGTCGGGCAGCTGGAATGGCGCGCCGTAATTTTCGCAGATGTAGCCACGCACGGCCTCGAGCGTGCCGCCCATGTCCAGGCAATCGGGCAGTTCAACCCGAAATCGCAGGCCGCGCGGAATCAGGGCCACCTCCAGCGGCTCGATCAGCAGCACGCCCAGTTCGGTCACGATGCGCAGTCGGCCCAGTTGCGGCACCACCAGCAGTTCGCCGTCGCTGTTGCAGAAGAACCGGTCGCGCATCGACCGGTTGGCGCTGTACAGGTGAATGGCGCAGCCCGATTGTGCTGCCGGATCACCGTGTCCGCCCATGGTGAACAGGCCGCCTACGAAGTCGGTGGGCGTCGTCGGGAGCGGGCGCGGACTCCAGCGTATCTGGCTGGGCGGGGTCGCGACGCGGGTGAAATCAGCGATCAGCCCGCCGTTGTCGATCGGCAGGAAGTCGCCGTGCACGGCGCCTGGCCGCAGCCGGTACATCCAGGTGCGGCGATTGTGCGATCGGGGTGCGGTGAATGCCGTGCCGGAAATCTGCTCCGCATAGAGCCCGTACGGACAGCGCTGCGGCGAGTTTCTTCCGACCGGCAGCGCACCCGGCAGCGCTTCACTGGCGAACTGATTGCCAAAACCGCTCTGATAATCAACGCTCACGCCTGCCCGATCCGCAAGGACAGCCGGTGCGGACTGCGCAAGCTGCGTCGAATTTTCCGCTGCCATACCGTTTCTCCTGTGTGCGATGCCTATGTTAGCGCCTGACCTCGACTGACGACGCTGCTTTGGTAGACTGTGACGGGCCGTCTGCAACAGGCTGGACCGCTGACAATGAATGCTGGCGCGCGGCCGCTGCCGCACTTGAACAGGTGCTACGGTACGGGGAAGGGGAGTTTTTGTCTCGCCTGTGGGATAGGTTCAAATTGTTCCTGCCGCCGCTCGCGAGGGCCTTGCGACGTCATGTGGCGTTCACCCATCGCCCGGCCAGTGACACCATTGTCCGACGCGCGCGGGCGAATGGTGCGGCTGAAATCCAAATCCGCCTCGAGGCCGCGCTGCGAGCGGGCCGGATGGGTGTCTGGGAGCAGGTCGGCGGGCGCGACGCCTATCTGATGGACGAACGCGCGCTCGCATTGCTGGGCCTGGCCGCCGATACCGGTGAGATCTCCGGCGACCAGTGGATGTCATGCGTCGTCGCGGATGACCGCACGACGGTATTGGCACAGGTGCGACAGTGGCTGCATGGACAGGGGCCTCTGCAGCTCCATTATCGGGTTAGTCATGGCCCCGGCCTGGTGCGATGGATCAGCTGCCGTTCGGAGCGGCATGTGGCCGAAGAGGGTTCACGCATCGTCGGCGTCCTGGCCGACGTCACCGAAGAAATGAGCCTTCGCTCGCGCCTGGAAGAAGCACTGCGCCGTTCCGACCAAGCCGTTTCTGCGGCCAATGGCTACTTCTTCGAACGGAACTTCGAAGCAGGCCGCGTGATCCGCGACACAAAGGGCGCCACGCTGCTGGGCTTGCCGCTTGAAGAAGGGTCCCCGGAAGTTGAATTCATGTTCCTCATGACGCCGGAACCCATGCGCACCAATGCGCAGGCATCGGTTGCTGCAGTGCTGCGCGATGGCGGCTCGAGTATCGACCTTGAAGTGCCGTTTCTCCTGCCTGATCGGTCCTGGCGCTATTGCCGCATCGTTGGTCAGGTGGAACGCGACCCGGCCGGCAAACCACTTCGGCTCGTCGGCATGAACATCGACGTCAGTGAGGCGCGCCGCGTACGGCGCGACCTGGAGCGCGTCACGAAGCGCTTTGAACTGGCGGCGCAAGCCGGCCACCTGGGTCTCTGGGAATTCGATCTCAAGACCCAGTGCTTCATGCAGACCGTGATCGGCATGCGCCTGTTCGGTCTGCCGTCCAACGACCCGGTCGAGGCGAAGTGGTATCTCGAGCGGATCGTTCCCGACGATCGTGAAATGGTCGAATCTTCGTTTCGGCGCACGATCGAGGGCTGTGGCGGTTTTGAAATCGTGTATCGGATCAACGTTGATGGTTCGATCCGCTCGATCAAGAGTGTCGGACGCCTGGAAAGCGATGACCGTGGGGTTGCGCTGCGCCTGGCTGGCGTGAACTGGGACATCACCGAAGACGTCCGGGCGCGCGAACAGCAGAAGGTTGCGAGCGACCGCCTCGAGCTGGCCCTGTCGGCGGCGCATGCCTCTGTCTGGACCTACAACGGCGCCGCCGATGCCGTGACCTGGGATGAACGCGCTCGCGATCTCTACGGCATCGATCCCAACCCGATCGGTCAGCGGATGCTGCTGGCTCATCCCGACGATCGGGTGTCCCTGATGAGCAAGATGCAGAGTCAGCGTGCCGATGCGCGCGTCAGCTCGTTCGAGCTGGAGTACCGGATCGAGCACCCGACCCGCGGGATTCGGTGGGTGCGCACGATTGGTAAGGTCCAGCGCGATCCTGAATTGAGGCTACTGAGTGCCGCCGGCATCGACATCGACGTGACGGCCGAGCGCGCCGCGACCGATGCTCTGCAGCAGGCACGCCTGGTCGCCGAAGCCGCGAATCAGGCCAAGAGCGCATTTCTGGCCAACATGAGCCACGAGATCCGCACGCCGATGAACGCGATCATCGGCCTGTCGCATCTGGTGCTGCAGACCGAGCTGGGGCCTCGGCAGCGGGACTACGTCAGCAAGGTCCAGACGGCGGGCCAGCACCTGCTGGGGGTGATCAACGACATCCTTGACTTTTCCAAGGTCGAGGCCGGCAAACTGGAGCTGGAGCAGACCGACTTCGCGCTGGAAAAGCTGCTGGACACCACCGTGAGCCTGATCGGGGACGAATGCGAAAAGAAGGGGCTCGAGCTGGTCGTCCATGTGGACGCTTCCGTCCCCTCCAACCTGCAGGGGGATTCATTGCGGTTGGGGCAGGTGCTCCTGAACCTGGCCAACAACGCGGTGAAGTTCACCAGCAAGGGCGAGGTCGGCATCTCGGTGCAGGTCACCGAGCGGACCGACACGCAAGTGCTGCTCGAGTTCCGGGTGCGCGACACCGGCATCGGGCTGACGCCGGAGCAGATCGGTCGCCTGTTCCAGAGCTTTACCCAGGCCGATACATCGACCACGCGCCGCTTTGGCGGCACCGGCCTCGGCCTGGCCATCAGCAAGAAACTGGTGGAACTGATGGGAGGGCAGGTGGGAGTCGAAAGCCAGCCCGGCGCGGGCAGCACCTTCTTCTTCACCGCGCGGCTGGGGATCGGCGCGGACAAGGCCCGCAAGCTGGTCCCCACGCCCGACCTGCGCGGCTGCAGGGCCCTGGTGGTGGATGACAGCTTCCATGCGCGTGCAGCGATCGCGGTCATGCTCCGGAAGATGTCTTTCACCGTCACGGAAGCCTCGTCCGGCGCCGAGGCCATCGACGCGGTGCGCGCCGCCGCGCTCGAAGGCGATCCCTTCCGCATCGTGTACCTGGACTGGCGCATGCCGGAGATGGACGGGATGGACACGGCCCGGCGCATCAAGTCGCTCGGCCTCTCGTTGCCGCCGGTTCTCATGATGGTTTCCGCCCACGGCCGCGAGGAAATGCTCAAACAGGCCGAGACCATCGGGCTGGACGGTGTGCTGGTCAAGCCGGTCAACGCGTCTTTGCTGTTCGACAGCACCATGAACCTGCTCAGCGCGACCTGGCAAGAGGGGGCCGGGGACGAGGTCGCGTCCGCCGCTGGCGCCCTTCCGGATTCGCTCGCCGCCGTCCGCGGAGCCCGCATCCTGCTGGTGGAGGACAACGAAATCAACCAGATGGTGGCGCGGGAGATGCTGGAAAGCGCGGGCCTGATCGTGGATGTGGCCGAGAACGGCAAGCTGGGTCTGGAAAGGGTGCAGCAGGCGGGCTACGACCTGGTGTTCATGGACACCCCC
>JAYVOV010000330.1:0-6342 GCA_043757735.1 Burkholderiaceae bacterium | reverse complement strand
CGTTGATCATCGGCAGCTGGTGACGCTGACCGACCGCGTAGTCGTTGAAGTCGTGAGCCGGCGTCACCTTGACCACGCCGGTGCCGAAGGCGCGATCGACGTATGCGTCAGCAATGATCGGGATCTCGCGCCAGCCGGCGGTCAGATCACTGCTGTCGCCGGTGAGCGGCAGGCGGATCGTCTTGCCGACCAGGTTCAGGTAGCGCTCGTCGTCCGGGTGAACCATCACCGCGGTGTCGCCCAGCAGAGTCTCGGGCCGTGTGGTAGCCACCGTCAAGTGACCGCTGCCGTCGGTGAGCGGATAGCGGATTTCCCACAGGTGGCCGTCTTCCTCTTCGCTCAGCACCTCGAGGTCGGACACGGCGGTGAGCAGTTGCGGGTCCCAGTTGACGAGCCGCTTGCCCCGGTAGATGAGTCCCTGCTCGAAGAGGCCGACAAAGACCTCCTTGACCACTTCCGAAAGTGCTGGATCCATCGTGAAATACTCGAGCGACCAGTCGGTGGATGCGCCCATGCGGCGCATCTGACGGGTGATGGTCGAGCCTGATTCCTGCTTCCATTCCCAGACCCGTTCGACGAATTTTTCGCGACCCAGGTCATGACGAGTCAGCTTGCGCGCATCGAGCTGACGCTCGACCACGATCTGCGTGGCGATGCCGGCGTGATCGGTGCCGGGCAGCCAGACCGTGTTCTCGCCACGCATGCGGTGGTATCGGGTGAGCGCGTCCATCAGGGTCTGGTTGAACGCGTGCCCCATGTGCAGCGTGCCGGTGACATTTGGCGGGGGCAGCTGAATGCTGAACGCGCTCGCGCCCGGCTGGTTGCCGGCACTGAACAGTCCACGGGATTCCCAGAGGGCATACCAGTGCGCTTCAATGCTTTTCGGCTCGAAGCTCTTGGCGAGAGTGTCCGGTTCGGTGGCGGCGGGTGCATTCATGGCGTTCGATTCAAGGGTGCTGCAGCGGATTGAAGCGCTGCGTCGCGGGCTTGCAGCAGGGCGAGTTCTTCGGCGACCGCCCGCGCGACAAGATCGCGCACGAGGTGGGAAAACACATCGTGCAGATCCTGGGCCAGCTGCGCACCGGCGCGCTCGAGGAGGTTGCCGAGCATGCTGTCGATCGAGGCATCGAGCATCGGCCCCGCATTGGTGAGCATGCGCTCGGTGATGCCGGTCTCGACGCGGGCGGCCAGGGCCGACCAGTTTTCACCGGATATTGGCGGCTCGGGCTCGGGCTCGGGCTCCGCGACGGCGACGTTTTCCACTGGCAGATGAATGACGTCGGTGAGCACAGGAATGGTTTCATCGCGGCTCAGCGCATCTTGGGGATCAGAGCCGCGCGGCGGCACTAAGCTCATGCCGGCGCCCTGGCGCTGGCCGCGAGATCGAAACTGGTCAATGGGTATCCGCGTTCTTTGTAGAATCGCCAGCGTTCACGCGCCGCGGCCCGGTCATCGTCGGCTTGTGTGACGACCTCGATCAGGCGCTCGAAACGGCTGAAGAACGAGGGAGTATGGGCTGCCAGATTGACCAGCACTTCGCTGTGGGGGGTGTCCACCGGCTCGCTGCAAAGCAGGATCGGCGTGGCGCCGGCCAGCGCATCGCCGGCCGGCACGTGGGCGATGAAGTCCAGTGCCGAAAAGGTCCAAAGCTCACGATCCAGCGCTGACAGTTCGAGAGGTGGCGCATAGACTACCGCCCGTTGACCTGCGCGTTGGATCTTGCGCAGCAGGCGGCAGCCGTAGTGCAGCTTGTCGGGCGCGTTGAAGTGGAAATCGATTCGGGTCATCCTGGCGCCGGTATCAGCCCGCCGAGGCTCGATCGATCAGGTACTGGGTGAGCAGGGGAACCGGCCGGCCACTGGAGCCCTTGTGCACACCGGAGCGCCAGGCGGTGCCGGCGATGTCCAGGTGGGCCCATTCGAAGTTCTTGGCAAACCGCGCCAGGAAACAAGCGGCGGTGATCGAACCGCCGGCACGTCCGCCAATATTGGCCATGTCGGCGAAGTTCGATTTCAGCGCTTCGCCGTATTCGTCGTCCAGGGGCATGCGCCAGCACGGATCGCCGGACTCCGTGCCCGCGCTGAGCAATGCGTCGGCCAGGCCGTCGTGGCTGCTGAACAGGCCGCTGCGGTGATTGCCCAGGGCGATCACGCAGGCACCGGTGAGGGTTGCGATGTCAATGACTGCGGTCGGCTTGAAGCGCTCGGCGTAGGTGAGGGCGTCGGCCAGGACCAGTCGGCCCTCGGCATCGGTATTGAGGATTTCGATGGTCTGACCCGACATGCTGGTGACGATGTCGCCCGGTTTGGTGGCTTTCCCGCCGGGCATGTTCTCGCTGGCCGCGATGATGCCGACGACGTTGATCGGCAGCTTCATTTCGGCGACCGCGTGCAGGGTGCCCAGGACCGAGGCCGCGCCGCACATGTCGAACTTCATTTCGTCCATTTCGGCGGCCGGCTTGATCGAGATGCCGCCGGTGTCGAAGGTGATGCCCTTGCCGATCAGCGCGACCGGGGCCTGTTTGGCTGGCCCGCCGGTGTACTGCAGGACGATCAGCTTGGGCGGCTCGTCGGAGCCCCGCGCCACCGACAGCAGCGAACCCATCTTGAGGGCTTCCATCTGTTTGCGGTCGAGCACCTGCACCTTGAGTTTGAAATCGGCCGCGAGTTTGCGCGCCGCATCGGCCAGATAGGTGGGCGTGCAGATGTTGCCGGGCAGATTGCCCAGGTCACGGGCCAATTCGTTGCCGTTGGCCAGGGCCACCGCGCGAACGGCGGCTGTCTGGGCGGTGGCGCTGTCTGCCTTGTCGACCAGCAGCTGAACCCGTCCGGGCCGGACCGGCTGGGTTTCCTTGCGCGACTTCAGGCGATCGAAGCGATAGGCGAGATCGCGGCCCACCGCTACCTGCTGGCGCAGTTTCCAGGCGAGATCGCGGCCCTTGACACTGGCCTCGTGCAGCAGCGAAACCGCTTCTTCGCAGGACATGGCGCCGGCCTGGCGCAGGCCTGCGCGCACGCCCTCGCTGAAGCTGCGCTCGCTGGTTTCGGCGTCTTCGCCGATGGCGACCAAGACAGCACGCGCCACTTTGCGCTGTTCGCCATAGACCAGCAGCGTCGAGCCCGCCTTGCATTGCAGATCGCCGCGTGCGAGCGCCGCCGACAGGGCGCCTCCCATGGCCTCGTCTAGTGCCTTGCCGCCCGCGCTGAGCTTGCTGGCGCCGCCGACCGGTACGAGCACACAGGCTGACCGCAGGGCTTCGATGGCCGAACTCTTTATACTGAACTGCATTCTCGTTCTCGTTCTCTCAGAAAGACCGCGCCGATTATATCGGGCCGTGACTTGCGCTTCGCGATGCTGTTCAAGAAATCCCTGCGCCGTGATCTGGCCAACCTGGCGGGTGTGGTCTTTGCCACGCTGTTCACCATCATGGTGACCACCACCCTGATCCGCACGCTCGGCCGTGCCGCCAGCGGAACGATCGACACGATCAGCATCCTGCCGCTGATCGCGTTCTCGGCCATCAATTTTCTGCCGATTCTGCTGGTGCTGACCCTGTATATCGCGATCCTGATGGCGCTCACCCGCGCCTACCGCGATTCCGAAATGGTGATCTGGTTCGCGAGCGGGCGCAGCCTGATTCATTTTGTGCGGCCGGTGCTGTCGTTCGCTCTTCCTTTCGTGGTGCTGGTGGCCGGGCTGAGCTTCACGCTGACGCCCTGGGCCAACCGCCAGATCGCCGAATACCAGCGGCGCTTCGAGCAGCGCCAGGATGTCTCGCAGGTGTCTGCAGGGCAGTTTCGCGAGTCTGCTTCGGCGTCGCGGGTGTTTTTCGTTGAGTCGATCTCGGACGACGAAAAAAATGTCCGCAATGTGTTCGTGACGCAGCAGCGCGGGACGGACATCACCATCGTGGTCTCGGCGGGCGGGCAGATCACCACCGAAGCCAATGGCGATCGCTTCCTGGTCCTGGAGAAGGGCCGACGCTATGACGGCGCCCAGGCCGGGCCGGAATTCCGGGTGATGGAGTTCGAGCGCTATGGCCTTCGTGTCGACTCTTCGCTGCCGGTGCCGCGTGATGAATCGGCCAAGGCCAAGCCAACCGCAGAACTCCTGCGCGATTCCAGTTCGCGCCATCTGGGCGAACTGGTCTGGCGCATCGGATTGCCGCTGTCGGCAATCGGGCTGGCGTTGCTGGCGATCCCGCTGTCGTCGTTCAATCCGCGGGCCGGCCGCTCGATCAATCTGATCATCGCGCTGCTGGTGTATGTGGTCTACAGCAACCTGCTGTCGCTGTCGCAGGCGTGGGTGGTGCAGGGCCGACTGCCTTTCGCCGTCGGCGTCTGGCTGATTCACGCTATTCTTTTGTCGATCGCCGCCGCGCTCTTCTGGCGCCGAGTTTCACTCGTGCGCTGGCGTCTGCCGCGGTTCTGGCGGCGGGACGCACCCGCGTGAGCATGATCCGGCGGTACGTCGCGCGCGCGATCGTCGGCGCAGTGCTCTTCGTGCTGGCGGGGTTTCTGGGCCTTTTCGCCTTTTTTGATTTCGTCAACGAGATCGACGACATCGGACAGGCCGGCTACAGCCTGCTGCACGCCGTTGCCTATGTGGTGCTGGGGCTGCCCAGCCGCGTCTACGAGTTGATGCCGATCGCGGCACTGATCGGCTGCATCTACGCGCTGGCCCAGTTCGCCTCGCACTCTGAATTCACCGCAATGCGGGCTGCCGGGCTGAGCCGGCGAGGCGCGCTGGCGATCGTCGCTGGTGTCGGCGCCTGGTTCGCGATCGCCACTGCGCTGACCGGCGAACTGCTGGCGCCGACGTCCGAGCGGCTCGCGCAGAGCATTCGCCTGAGTTCGCTCAACGCGACGGTCGGGGCGCAGTTCCGATCGGGGCTGTGGCTCAAGGACACGCTGAAGGACAACAACGGGGCGGTGCAGAAACTGCGCTTCGTCAATATTCGCGAAATGCGGCCGGACACCACCTTGCGGGGCATCCGGATCTTCGAGTTCGACAGCGACCATCGCCTGATCGCGTTGATAGAGGCAGCCAATGCCCGATTCACGCCACCCTCGGGCTGGCTCCTGAACACGGTCGAGATCACCAGCCTGGCGCCGCTGATGGTCGCCGAGCAGACCGTCACGCTGCAGGCCAGGCGCGTCAGGCAGGCGCAGTTGAACTGGGTCTCCGACCTGAACCCGAACATCCTGGGTGTGCTGGTCCTGGTGCCAGAGCGGATGTCGGCCTGGAATCTGCTCCAGTATGTTCAGCACCTGCGCGACAACGACCAGCGTGCCGACCGGTATGAGATCGCCCTCTGGAAAAAGGTGGTCTATCCGCTGGCCGTGATCGTGATGATGGCGCTGGCCTTGCCCTTCGCCTATCTGCAGGTGCGCGCCGGCGGGATCGGCTACAAGGTTTTCGCCGGCATCATGCTGGGCGTGGCATTCCATTTCCTGAATGGGCTGTTCTCTCACCTCGGTTTACTGAACACCTGGCCGGCTTGGCTGGCGGCCGGAATCCCGAGTATGGCGGCCATGGTGCTGGCGATCGGCATGCTGGCCTGGGCCGATCGGACGCGCTGAAATTATATGATTTCCCACTTTATGAAATTATTTTTCATCCTTCGCAAATCCGTGGACGGCATCAGGGAGTTTGGATAGCATCGCGCGGTGTGCGGTTTCGGCCCTGCCGGAACCCGCGGTTTGAGGAGGAGGAGAGGCAGCTATGCTGCCATTTGGGGCGCACAGAAATGTGCGCCTTTTCTTTGTGCGCCCAGCATGGGCGCACTCCTGTGGCTGTTCAGCAGTGATTGCGCAGACCTGCTATTGGTAGGGCCCTCCACCTCATCGCGCGACCTGGCCACAAGATGAATCTGCAGCAGCTCCGATTTGTCCGCGAGACCGCTCGTCGCGGTTTTTCGCTGACCCGGGCGGCACAGGCCCTGGGCACCTCGCAGCCGGCGCTGTCGCGCGGCATTCTCGAACTCGAAGCCGAGTTGGGCGTCGATATCTTCGTTCGGCATGGCAAGCGCATGCTCGGTCTTACCGAGCCGGGCAAGTCGGTGCTCGAGCGTGCCGAGCGCGTTCTTGCCGAGGTCGACGGCATTGAGCGGGCAACCGCCGATTTTCGCGCCCGCGACGCCGGCGAACTGCGCATCGCCACCACGCACACCCAGGCGCGTTACGTGCTTCCGGCGGTGATCCGGGAGTTTCGACTGCGTTATCCGGCGGTCCGGCTGACCCTGCTGCAGGGCAGCCCCCGGCAGATCACGCAGTCGCTGCTCGATCGGGAGGTCGATTTCGCGATCGCCACCGAGGTCTCCGACGAGCAGCAGCCCGAACT
>JAYVOV010000329.1:0-1743 GCA_043757735.1 Burkholderiaceae bacterium | reverse complement strand
CATTGCAAGGCTGATTTATGTCGACCACCATCACGATCCGTCTGGAGAATGAATTCAAGGATCGGCTCGACCAGCTCGCGCAGGCGACGCAGCTGGCTTCATCGCCGAGGGCAATCCCGCGGCTTCGCGCGGTCCCGGCACTCGCGAACTGCTGGTGCCGAAGACGCGTTACGTTGTGCCGTACCGAGTGTGTGACGACACGGTCGAGATCCTGAGGGTTTTCATACGTCACGCCGGGCCACAAGGCCGGGACATGATCGGCAAGCACGGAGCGGTGACCGTTGTCCGTGCGGCAGACCGCATTTCGGACACCTTTGAGGGCCGCTGAAGGCGGCAGAACAACGAAGGCCCGCCGCCGCGAAAACAGAATCCGGGTGGCCACTCAACAGGCGCAGACTCGGCCAATCGGCTCGTGTCCTTGAATAGCCAGGGCGGCTGCATTGTGCGATCTCTCCCTTCATCTGTTGACCCCAAACTTGAAGACCTACCCATGCGCCGCTTGTCCCCACAATTCTGGCCCCGTCTCGGCGTCGCCCTGGCGCTGGCCGCTACGCTCGCAGCTTGCGGCAACGGCGCCGACAGCACCAAAGAAGACACTTCCGCTGTGCAGCCTGCCGACCCGGCGGCTGCCGGCGAACTCAAGTCGTCCACGCCGCTGGGTACCGTGTCGGTGGCCGCCATCACTCAGGCGCTGACATTGCCGAGTTCGCGAGCCAAGGGGGTGGTGCCGCTGTATGCAGTGACCTCTTACCGGCTGCACTACCTCACCAGTGACGCCCGAGGAGCGGCCATTCTGGCTTCGGGCCTGGTGAGCGTGCCGGTGAAGGCAGCTGGGGCCAAGAGCCCTGTGCTCAGTTATCAGCATGCCACCACCATGCTGGACGCCGAAGCACCCAGCAACAACGCCGTGGCCTCCGAGGTGGCGGTCACTCTTGCGTCACTTGGCTTCATTGTGGTGGCGCCCGATTACGTGGGCTACGGCGTGTCCAAGGGCGCACCTCACCCTTATCTTTTGGCCGCCCCGTCTGCCGCGTCAGTCATCGATTTCCTCACGGCAGCGAAGACCTGGCGCAGCAGGAACGGCGTGATCGACAACGGTCAGCTGGTGTTGAGCGGGTATTCAGAAGGCGGCTACGTGACGATGGCGGCGCACCGCGCGATGCAGGCAGTCAGCTCGCCACATCTGCAGCAGCTTCGCATCGCGGTGCCCGGGGCGGGCCCCTATGACCTCCAGGCCACGCTGGACGGCCTGCTGCGAGTCGCCCGCGATCAGCAGCCGGTATTTGGCGGGTTGATCACGCCCGGGCTGCTGCGATTTCTGGCAACGAATCTGCGCGGGCAGCTTCGCGATCTGCTGCTCTCGCAACTTCTGGGCGGCAGCACCGATGTCGTCTTCGACGCTCGGGTGATCGATTATTTCCTGAACGACGACACCATGGGTCTCGCGCAGAACAGCAGCGTGCACGACTGGAAACCGGCGCTGCCGGTGCGGCTTTTCCATGGCAGGAACGACCAGACAGTTCCGTATGAAAATTCGGTGAGCGCGTTGCGGGCCATGCGCGCGCAGGGGGCCGGGGATCTGGTCAGCCTCAACGATTGCACCGAAGTGCCGGCCAGTCACACGGGTTGTGTGCCGAGCTTCCTGAATTTCATGCTGGGCCAAGTGGCGCAATACGTTCAGGACTTATGAATTCGGCAGATCTGGTCGCGCGGGCTGGCCGGCCGATCATCAGACTTGCGCCG
>JAYVOV010000328.1:0-1750 GCA_043757735.1 Burkholderiaceae bacterium | reverse complement strand
GCCAGTCTGCTGGCGCTCCATCAATGCCGCCATCGTGCCGAAGGCGCAATGCAGCGCGGTGCCGAAGTCCACCCAGGGGGCGGTCGCCCGATAGGGCTGGCCGGGCTCGCCGGTCATGTAGGTCGAGCCGCACATGGCCTGCGCGACGCTGTCGAAGCCGACGTTCTTGTGCATCGGGCCGACCGGGCCGAAGGCGGTATTGGTGACGAAGATGATGTCCGGCTTGTATGAACACAGGGTGGGATAGTCGAGCCCCATCGACACCAACGTGGCCGCCGGCAGGTTTGCGATCACCACGTCGGCCTGCTTCACCATCCGGGCGACGATCTCGCGCCCCCGCGGTGCGGCGGGATCGAGGGTCATCGATCGTTTGTTGCGGTTCATCTGCAGGAAAAGTGCGCCGACTCCACCGCCGACCGGCGCGGGGAAGCGGTCTTCGCTGCCGTCTCTTTTTTCGATCCGGATGACATCGGCGCCGTATTCGGCCAGCATGGCTGCGCAATACGGGCCTGCGATGTAACGGCCGAAATCCAGCACACGAATTCCATGCAGCAATGCGGGCATCTTGTCGATCTCCTTGAATGGGCTGGCGAGTCTGGATTCGCCAGATTGCCCAGTATCACCTGAAATTCCCCGGGGCTTGGCGGGACCGCCTGCAGGTCTGACGCTTTCCGAACCCCTGCCGCAGGTGTCAGCCGGCGCCAGGCTGACGACGGTGTCCGGACACTTCCGCGCCTGCGTCAGGTTTCATGCGAAGAAACATGAAAGCGGAAACGGCCGCGATCACGCCGATCACCATGAAGGCACGGCTGAAGTCCGCGGCGAGCAGCACGGTTCTGCCTTCGGACGCCCGAAAGATGTCGAGCAGGAGCGCTGCCGTGGCCACGCCGCACGACAGCGACAACTGCTGGACGACCGCGACGAACGAAGTGGCGCGGCTCATCTGATCGGCGTCGATCTCGGCGTAGCTCAGCGCGTTCAGACTCGTGAATTGCAGCGATCGAAAGAACCCGGCGATCAGCAGCACACCCATGATGAGCAAGTGCGGCGTGCTGACGGTGAACAGGGCCGACGCCGACAGCAGGATGCTGCTGATCACCGCGTTCACGCAGAGGATCTGCTTGAAACCGAATCGCCGTAAAATGGGGGCGGCGGTCAGCTTCATGGTCAGCGCGCCGAACGCAGCCGCGAAGGTGAGCGATCCTGACTCGAAGGGCGACAGTCCGAACCCCACCTGCAGCATCAGGGGCAGCAGGAACGGTATCGCACCCACCGAGAGACGAAAGAGAATTCCGCCGGCCATGGCCACCCTGAAGGTGGCCATGCGCAGCAGTCGAAGCTCGATGATCGGGTGCTCGGTGCGCCGGGCATGCACGAGGTACAGCGCCAGCAGTGCGATCCCGATTGCCACCATCGCCCAGGCGATGGGCGCATCACTGAGGCTGGCGCCCGCCAGGGTGAAACCGAAGATCGTCAGCGACAGACCGAACGCGGTGAGCAGGAAGCCTTTGACATCGAGCGGCCTGACAAATTCGGCGCGAACCTGGGGGACGAGTAGGGTGGCCAGAATCAGGCCGGCAATGCCGACCGGCACGTTGAGCCAGAAGATGCCGCGCCAATGGTGGTAGGTGGTGATGAAGCCGCCCACCGGTGGACCCATGATCGGCGCGAACAGGGCCGGAATGCTGAGCCAGGCCATCGCGGGGATGAGTTCGCGCTTGGGGATCACCCGCAGCAGGATCAATCGGCC
>JAYVOV010000327.1:0-1750 GCA_043757735.1 Burkholderiaceae bacterium | reverse complement strand
GTTCGCCCGCACGCCCGGAACCAGCCGGAAGGTCCGCTCGGCGGCGTCATCCAGCGAGGTGAGACGCGAGGCAATCTCCTCGAAGCCGGCAGGGGCATGCGCATACGGTGCTTCGCGCCAGCCCTGACGCGAGCCGATCATGCCGCTGGCGATGACCGGCAGTGCGGGCTGAGCCTGCAGCCAGCGCGCGCACAGACCCTCGAACGCGCTGCGAAACTGACCATCGGGCACGGCGAGAATGCCGAGCGGAGTCTGGTGATGATCGAGCACGGTGCCGCAGGCATCGAACAGGTAGGCGCGCAGCGAACTCGTTCCCCAGTCGAGCCCGATGAGCACCGGATGCCGCTGCGATGAATCGATAGCTGACGAGCGCGTGGTCATGCGGTTTCGGGCGCGTGAAGTAGGTGACGCCGAGTATGCCCGATCGGGCTTCGGCAAGGCTCGACAGTGCTTGGTATCATCGCGGGCCAGTCATGACTCTCACCGAACTCAAGTACATCGTTGCCGTCGCGCGCGAGCGCCACTTCGGCCGCGCCGCGGAAGCCTGTTTCGTCAGCCAGCCCACGCTGTCGGTGGCGATCCGCAAGCTCGAAGAAGAGCTCCGCGTCCAGCTTTTCGAACGCAGTCATTCGGAGGTGTCGGTCACACCTGTCGGCGTGCAGATCGTCGAACAGGCGCAGCGCGTGCTCGAACAGACCAATATGCTGCGCGAGATCGCGCGCCAGGGAACCGACCCGCTTTCCGGCCCGCTGCGGGTGGGCATCATCTACACGATCGGTCCGTATCTGCTGCCACGGCTGATTCGCCGCACCATCCAGGATGCGCCGCAGATGCCGCTGATCCTCCAGGAAAACTACACGGCCAAGCTGCTCGAGCAGCTTCGCCAAGGCGATATCGATGTCGCGATCCTGGCCGATCCCTTCCCCGAACAAGGGCTGATGACCCAGGCTTTGTACGACGAGCCGTTCGTGGTCGCGGTGCCGCGCCATCATGCGTGGGCGGGACGCGGCGCTGTGTCGTCGCGTGAACTCAAGGCCGAAACCATGCTGCTGCTCGGCACCGGCCACTGTTTTCGCGATCACGTGCTGGAGGTCTGCCCGGAGTTGTCGCGCTACTCGCAGGCCAGCGGCGGCATCCAGAAGACCTTCGAAGGTTCGTCATTGGAAACCATCCGGCACATGGTTGCATCCGGCATCGGCATCACCGTGCTGCCGTGGCTGGCGCGCGCCGACGGCCGGGCCGATGACGATTCCCTCCTGAGCTACGTGCCATTTGAAGCGCCGGCCCCGACCCGTCGGATATCGCTGGCCTGGCGCAAGAGTTTCCCGCGCCTCGAGGCGGTGGCTGCCCTGCGTGACGCGGTGCTGCATTCGGACCTGCCGGGCGTGACCCGCCTGCCCGACGAGGTGCCGTTCGTCCACTGAAGACGGCGCGTCGTGCCGGTCTGCGCGCGCGCCGGGGCTGCTGTCGCAAATCGCGCGCCGGGGCTGCTGTCGCAAACCATATCGAACCTGGGCGTTGTTGCGCCCGTCTGGAGAAACCCCAATGAGCCGACCCGACTATCCGACCATCGAGCAGACCATCGGCCGCACGCCCCTGGTCCGTCTGCAGCGCCTGCCGGGTGCGGGCAACGCGCGGCGCGGCAATCTGGTCCTCGGCAAGCTCGAGGGCAACAACCCGGCCGGTTCGGTCAAGGACCGTCCCGCGCTGGCAATGATCGCGCGCGCCGAGGCGCGCGGCGAGATCAAGC
>JAYVOV010000326.1:0-6393 GCA_043757735.1 Burkholderiaceae bacterium | reverse complement strand
GCGTGCTGGCGGTTGCGAGGCTGCTCGCCAGTCTGGTCGAACACGCCGCAGCCTTCGCCGAACCGATCGCCGCGCTGGCCTTGCCACCCGACGCGCTGGGGCTGCTCGCACAGGCCATTGCCGATGAGCCCGCCACCCTGATCCGCGAGGGCGGCGTGATCCGCGGCGGACACGATGCCGCGCTCGATGAACTGCGCGCCATCGACGAAGGCTGCGACGACTTCCTTGCCCGCATGGAAGTGATCGAGCGCGAACGCACCGGCATCGCCAACCTGCGCGTGGGCTTCAACAACGTCCACGGCTTTTTCATCGAGATCAGCAACGGCCAGGCTGCCAAGGTTCCGCCGGACTACCGGCGCCGCCAGACGCTCAAGAACGCCGAGCGTTACATCACGCCGGAGCTCAAGGCCTTCGAGGATAAGGCCCTGTCGGCCAAGGAGCGCGCACTGGCCCGTGAACGCGAACTCTACGAGCAGCTGCTCGACTCGCTCGCCGAGTCCGTCCCGCAATGGCAGGCCATCGGGCGCGCGATCGCCGAAATCGACGTGCTGGCCACCCTGGCTCTGCGGGCACGGGCGCTGGGCTGGGTGGCGCCCGAGTTCAGCTTGCTGCCTGGCATCGAGATCCGTGGCGGACGCCATCCGGTGGTTCAAGCGAGCGTCGAGCACTTCGTGCCCAACGACTGCGTGCTCGACGAACGTCATCGCATGGTGGTGCTGACCGGCCCGAACATGGGCGGCAAATCGACCTACATGCGCCAGACCGCACTGATCGTGCTACTGGCGTACTGCGGCAGCTGGGTGCCGGCGGATATCTGCCGGCTGGGACCGATCGATCGCATCTTCACCCGGATCGGCGCCTCGGACGATCTGGCGGGCGGACGCTCGACATTCATGGTCGAGATGACCGAAGCGGCCGCGATCCTGAACGCCGCGACTGACCGCTCCCTGGTGCTGATGGACGAGATCGGCCGCGGCACGTCGACCTTCGATGGGCTATCACTGGCCAACGCCATCGCCGGGCGGCTGATCTCGCACAACCGCGCCTTCACGCTGTTCGCCACGCACTACTTCGAGCTCACGCAACTCGCGCAGCGCCATCCCGGCGTGTTCAACCGGCACCTTGCCGCGGTCGAGCACAAGGGTGGCATTGCCTTCCTGCATGAAGTTCGCGACGGCCCGGCCAGCCGCAGCTACGGCCTGCAGGTGGCCCGCCTGGCCGGGCTGCCCGCGCCGGTGGTGCGGGCAGCCGGACAGATGCTCGAGCAGCTTGAACAGCAGGCGCGTGCCGACGACACGCAGATCGATCTTTTTACCACTGCACCACCACCCGAATCTTCCACCACGGGCGTGACCGTCGCGCCTGCCGAAGACACCCGCAACGGTGCGCGGGAGCAGGCCGTGCTGCAACGCCTGGCCGACATCAAGCCTGACGAACTTTCGCCACGCGATGCGCTGGCGCTGCTCTATGAACTGCGCGCCAGACTCGCGGAATCAAACACCAATGACTGATCCCGCCCCATGCCCATCGGGCACCCGCCCGCCACATCGTCCGGCTCGGCGCGACAGCGTCTCCCGCCTGATCAGAACGGCAGGCTTTTTTGCATTGGCGACAAGCGGGACGATCCATGCTCGCCCGGGGGCGGGGACGGCGGCGGCAACGACGGCCCCCGCCGGTGCCCCGCCGTTCACGTTCACGGTCATCGGCGACACGCCCTACAGCACGCTCGAGGAGCGTTCGCTGCAGGGCGTGCTCGCCGCACAGGGACCCGACGTGGCGTTCGTGCTCCATGTCGGCGACCTGAAGAGCGGGTGGGAGCTTTGTTCAAACGATCTGATTCGCCGGCGCCATGCGCTGCTGCGCAATACCCCCCGCCCGCTGATCTTCGTGCCCGGCGACAATGAATGGGTCGATTGCAGCCGCTCGAGCGCCGGCAGTTTCGATCCGCTCGACCGACTCGCCCTGCTGCGAAAACTGTTCCACCACGACCATCCACCACCCGAAGCAGGCCTGCAGCGCTTTGCCCGGCAATCACAGCTGACACCGTCGCGAAACTTTCCCGAGCACATGCGCTGGCTGCATCAGGGAGTAGCGTTCGTCACGCTCAACGTGCCTGGCAGCCACAATGCCCGCAGCAGCGACGGGCCCCTGCGGCAAGCCAACCGCGAGCGCATCGCCGCAGTCGCGGCATGGCTTGAACAGACGGCCGAGTGGGCAGCCAGCGAACGGGTTCGGGCGATCGTCATCGCCTCTCACGCCAATCCCGGCTTCGAAAACGACAAGCCGGGAAGGCCGCCGGTGCACAGCGACGACCCGGACGATGCTTACGCCTGGTGGCGATCGGGCCTGCGCACGCTCGCGGCGCGCCTGCCCCTGCCGATCCTGCTGCTGCACGGCGACACGCACTCGTTTCGAGTCGATCAGCCCTTAAAGGACAAGGCCGGCAATCCGCTGCGCGAGGTGACGCGGCTGGAATGCTTCGGCACACCGAGATCGAGCGCCTGGGTGCGGGTGACGGTCACAGATGCGCAACCGGCCGGCTTTTTCGTGGCGATCCGGGAACTCGAATCGCTGCCGCGGCACTGAACCACGCGGCTCGTTGACTGGCCCTCAGTGCAGGCGGTGGCTCGCGCGCGGGGAATCGGCCTCTTCGCGGTCTTCGTCCGGCCCCTCGCCTTGCGCCGTCAACCGTTCCTGTTCGATTTCCTCTTCGCTGGCAACCCTGACCTCGGTCACGCGAAGGTCGAACCGCAGAGCCATGCCGGCCAGCGGATGATTGCCATCGAGCACCACCGCTTCGTCGGTGATGTCGGTGACGGTGTAGATGCCGTCGTCGGAATCTGAATCGCCTGGCATGCCTTCGAAGGTCATGCCCAATTCGAGCTGGTCTGGGAAATCGGCGCGCGATGCCAGATTGACGAGATCTGCGTCATAGTCGCCGAACCCGTCCTCGGGCTGCAGATACACCGAGGCGACGTAGCCAGTGTCCCTGCCGAGCAGGGCTGCCTCTATTTTCGGAAACACCGAACCAAATCCGCCTTGCAGGTAGGTCAGCTCACGCTCGCCCTCTTCGAGCGGCTCCCCTTGCGAGTCGAACAACCGGTAACGAACCGTGACCCACATGCCATCACCCACCAACATCGACCTCTCCCTATAATCCGACGCCATGCGAACAATCGATCCGCCTCTTGGCACTCTGAGTGTAGACCAGTTCATGCGCCGGCATTGGCAGCGCAAGCCGCTGCTGATCCGTGGCGCCCTGCCCGGTTTCGAGCCGCCACTGTCTGCCGAAGCGCTGTTCGCGCTTGCCGCGCACGACGAAGTCGAGTCGCGCCTGGTGAGCTTTCGGCGCGGCCGCTGGAGCCTCGCGCGCGGACCCTTCGAAGCCGAGGACCTGCCCGCCCGCTCGCGGCGCGCCTGGTCGCTGCTGGTCCAGGGTGTCGATCTGCACGACGATTCCGTTCACGACCTGCTCGGCCGATTTCGCTTCGTTCCAGACGCGCGCCTGGACGACCTGATGATCAGTTTCGCCAGCGACGGCGGCGGGGTCGGCCCCCATACCGATTCCTACGATGTCTTCCTGATCCAGACCCACGGCCGGCGTCGCTGGCGCATCAGCGCCCCCACGCCAGCAATGCTCGTGCCCGATGCACCCCTCAAGATTCTGGCCAATTTCGTGCCGGAACAGGAGTGGATCCTCGACCCTGGCGACATACTCTATCTGCCGCCGAACTGGGGCCACGAAGGCACAGCGCTCGGCGAATGCATGACGTATTCGGTCGGCTTTCGCGCGCCATCGCGTCATGAACTTCTGAGCGGCTTTCTGGCCGACTGCGCAGACAACGTCGATGGGCCTGATCCACGCTTCGCCGATCCCGGGCTGGCGGCCACCCGCCGGCCGGGCCGCCTGCCCGATGCGATGGCTCAGACGCTGGCCCAGTGGCTGAGCAACTGGAATCCTCGCAAAGCTGAGATCGACGACTACATCGGTCGTTTTCTCACCGAACCCAAACCCAGCGTCTGGTTCGAGAGCGCGGACCGAGCGAGCACCCTTGCCCCATGGTGGGCGAAGGCTCAGCGACGCGGCCTGCGCGTCGATCGGCGCAGCCGCCTGACCTACCGTGGCCGGCGCCTGTTCATCAATGGTGAATCGCTGGCAATGCCGTCCGGCGCGGCGCAGTCTTTGCGTGATCTGGCCGACTTGCGCGAGCTGCCGCCTGACGCGCTGCGCGCAACGCTGGTCGATTCACCCTTGGCCGCGGTGCTCCACGAGTGGTTTTGTAGTGGCTGGATCCACCATTCACGCTGACGCGCGCAGCGCTACGCCATGCCGGGAACCGTCAATCGCAGCTTCGAGGGCCGGGCTGAATTCCACCAGGCGATCATCGAAGCATTGGCCGTCGCCCGCCATGACCTGATCATGGTCGATCATGATTTTCAGACGTGGCCCCTGAGCAGTGTCGCTGGCGAACAGGCCCTTCGCAGCGCCTTGTTGCAAGGCGCGCGCGTGCGGATGCTGGTGGTCAAAGTGGCCTGGCTGGAACGCCACGGTGATCGCTTCATGCGGGTGCGCCGGGCGTTCTCGGACCGGGTCAGCGTGCGCGAAATTCCCGAAACCCTGCGGGTTGAAGAAAGCGTCCTGCTGGTCGACCGCCAGCATCTGGTGCGCCGAGCGCACCATGAAAGCCTGAGCGGGCGGCTGATCCTGGCCGATCCCGCGCAACTGGAGCACCAGGCGCCCCGCTACGACGCAATCTGGGACGAATCGACCGAGTGCCTTGCTGCCACGCGCCTGGGCCTCTGATCCAAAAATCGCTTGAACGACCACTGGCAAAAGTCTTTCAACGTGGCATTCTTGTCGAATCGATTTGCTGCAATGCAACGCAACCGTGCGCAACTTTAGTGCGCCTGATATACTCGTTGGCTGGCTGGGCAGGTATTTCAAGGTTGCTCTTGCATACCTTCGACCCACTGCCCTGAGAGCCATTTGTTGCTTCACTGCTCACATTCATTCCATTCCGGTCCCCATTCGAATTCCCCCTACAAGGATTGAGCCATGAATAAGTCGCTCCTGGTCGCTACGCTGATCGCTGTTGCTGTTGCTGTTGCTGCTTGCGGCAAAAAAGAAGAAGCCCCCGCACCGGCTCCTGCCGCGGCACCTGCTCCTGCTGCTGAAGCCCCCAAGGCTGACTCCGCCGCGACCGATGCCTCCAAAGCCGCTGATGCAGCCAAAGACGCCGCTGGCGCTGCCAAAGACGCTGCTGGTGCTGCCAAAGACGCTGCTGGTGCCGCTGCTGGCGCTGCCGGCGCTGCTGTTGGCGCCGCCAAAGACGCCGCGGGTGCTGCCGCCACCGCTGCCGGTGCCGCCGCCGGTGCTGCTGCTGGCGCCGCTGATGCCGCCAAAGACGCTGCCAAAGATGCAATGAAGAAGTAATTCTTCAGCCTCGGGCAAGAAAAGAGCCGGCCTTGTGCCGGCTTTTTTTTGCCCGCTTTTTTTGCCCGCTTTTCTTATTTCCACCCGATTGCCGCGGCCGCCGTTTGCGCCGCAGCCCTCAAGCGCTCATCCAGGCGATCCCTTCGTCCTGATCAGCCACATGAATATCGCTCTCGGCGGCCCCGGCCCAGGCCGAAGCCAGTGCCCGCCGGACCAGATCGGCGTGGTTGTTGCTCCGGCTCAGGTGCGCTGCCACCACGGTGCGCAGCCGGCTCTGGTCGAGTGCGGCCAGAAGCGACGCCGATGCTGCGTTTTCCAGATGCCCGTACGGTCCTGATATTCGCCGTTTGAGCCCCCGCGGATAGTCGCTGGCTTCCAATAGAGCTGCATCGTGATTGCACTCGAGAACCATCGCATCCAGACGGCACATTGCCCGCACGACGTGCGCTGTGCCATGACCCAGGTCGGTCAGGACGCCGAGACGGGTGTGTCCATCGTCGATCACGAACTGCACCGGCTCGCGCGCATCGTGGGGCACCGCGACGGGTTCGATGCGCACCTGCTCGAGTTCAAGCGGTCGATGCGCATCGAGAATGTCGAGGCGCACGCCAACGGGCCGCTGGCGCAGGCCGGCCACCGCGGTACCGGCAGTCATGTAGAGCGTCGCGTCGGCTGCGATCGCCAGTTTTACCGCGCCGCCAATATGGTCGCCATGCTCATGGGTGACAAAGATGGCGTCGATCTGCTCCACCTCGACCCCCAGCCGCTCGAGACGGCGCACGGCCTCACGCAGACCGAATCCGCAATCGATGAGAATCCGGCTCGGTGCGTCTGGTGCACCGCACTCGACCAGGAGCGCGTTGCCCTCGCTGCCGCTGCCCAGACTGGCGAATCGCACGCGGATGGACCAGCCAACGAACCAGCTGCCCCTTACTGGCGCAGTTGATCGCGCAGCAGAC